>JACSSI010000059.1 GCA_014879345.1 Anaerolineae bacterium
ATTCCCACCTTCAGCCTGCCCTCGTGTAGACGGGGGTGGGAATGACAAGTTTATTACCGAAATAAATTTTAATATTCATAAGCCCCCGTTTAAAACAGCGCCGGGCAAACCCGGCTAATCACGTTTCTAGCCTCGTTTACGAGGCGTTGTTTTTAGACCGGGCATTTATGCTCGGGCGAAGGTAGTCATGTTAGCATTCGGTTTTTTAAGAGCCTTACTCTATAGGATACACCAACGGCCGTTTTACCCTTAGCACAGTCCCCGCTTCAAAATCTGCCCACTCATCTGCCAGGATAATCGAGCTGCTCAGTCCGGCGGCTGTGAGATAGACCCGCACATGATGTTCGCCAGGACTCGTCATTTCCTCAAAGAAAACAGGTTTTGCCGCCACAGAAGTCCTGTGCAAAACCTCACCGTCCATCTCGACGACCAGTTGATTAAACGAGTCTGGCACAGTAAAAGCACCTGCCGTTTCTTCTGGCGTGGTAGCAGGCAAAACAACCTGGACCCGAGGAATTTCCGTCGCCCCTGTACCTACAAAAATATCCGTCAAGAAAATCTGCGCGACCAGTACCACCGCCAACAGCACAAACGCTACGGCATAGTTGCGCCATGTTAAGCGGTGCCACAACCGGCGTGAAGCCTGGTAATTCGGCTCCGATTCGCCTTGTTCATTCAGTTTGAAAACGGGCTGGATTTGTAGTGCTTCGGCAAATTGATTCGGGGGCTGCCAAACGGCCGTTATCGGGGCATTGGCATAGGTTTTTTTCAGGCGCGGCACGCGCTTTCTGCTCAACCGCTGTGATGCCCACAAATTCCCTTCCCGATTGCTGCAATCATCAGGGGGGCAGCCAATCACCTGAATATCATCTGCGCCCGCCGCCAGTGACCTCACCAGCAAATCAGGTGGCAGCGTGCCAACACAAGGCAGCGCCACCACTTCAATACCTGCTTCAGTCGCTGCCAGCGTCTGACCATTTCCACCTGGCAAATAGGCTTTTGCGCCATGTGCTGCATGACGGTCACACGTAAAAACCAGTTTAATTGGCTGTTCCGGTGCTTTGGCCTTCGCCAGCGTCAGCCGCAGCGACACCTCATCCCAAAGAATAGCTGGTGGCACATCGCCCATCGTCACCGCCACGCCATCACACGACCCCACACAAATGCCACAAGACACACACAATTTTGGGTCTTCAATAGCGATAAACTTGTGCGGCTTGTCATCATGCCGCTCCACCATCACAATCGCCCCATACGGACAGTCCAGCGCACATTTGGTACAACCGGTGCAGCGATCTTTGATAATATTGACACGCGGAATTTCAGCCTTAGGCGTTTCTTGATTGGCTGATTTGTCTTGACTAATCCAGGGCAGCATGACCGCCAGAGCAGTTGCCGCAATGAGAACCGTCCACAGGATAACGGCCGTTCCCTGCCCCGCCACTGGAATAAAAAACAAAAATATCGGGTCTACATGCACACCTTGCGGTAGTTGATCCGGATTCGCTTGCGGCAAAATCGACAAAGGAAACACAATCGCCGCCACAATCAAAATTACGGCAATGCCTGCAATCCAATGCGTTTCCGGGAACCATTTGGCTCGTTTCAATCGGCTGATATGTAACCAGAAAAAGCCCGCTGCAACGAGCGTCAGCAGCACGTGCACCGCTAAAATCGTTAACAAAACAGGCCAACTGTCGCCGCTTTGTTCCACTTCTACCAGCTTTGCCACATAGGCGGCCGCCCACGGTGTAAACCGCTGTAAAAAGTTGATGAAACTTTCGTTGATCAATTGGGCGCGGACATCCCACACCATCCAGTAGCCCGTGACACCTGCCAGCCAGATAACGGCCGTTAACACAATCCCCGTCACCCAAGCCAGCCAACGAGAGCCACGGAAACGCTCCATAAACAACGTGCGGTAAGCATGAAGCAGCGTCGTAATCACCAACGCCCCCGAAGCATAACGGTGAATTGCCCGCATCGACCGCGCAATAAACTGCGAATTAAATTGCACCACCGCCTCATACGAAGCGTCAAATCCATAATGGAAAAAGAGGAATAAATAAATACCCGTACCAGCCACCACCATCAACAAAAAAATAGCAATCGGGCCAGTATGGTAAAGAGGATTCAGCCGATTACTGCCAATCAGCTTGTTGACCGGTTTTTCGACAGCCAGCGCCACACGCTCCAGCGCATGTGCCCAGCCACTTTGTTTTTTACGCCAATTTAATAGAGATTGGTCAGTTCCCACCACCCCGGTTTCTAACGCATCCCATGTCACTTCATGCTCATGGTCATCATCAGAAAGATCATCTTCATTGAGAATTGTGTCTGCGACTGGAATAACAGGTTGACAATCAGACTCCTGGTCGGCTCCCGGCAGCAATTCGGGGTCTCTGCTTTTATGAAATGTCATGGAAATGAAACGGGGCGGTCGCTTGAAAAAGCGACCGCCCCGAAACTGAATCAAATCTGCTTATTGTGTCTTCAAAAAGGCGACCAGGTCAGCAATTTCTTGCGCACTTAGGTCATTGCCATAAAACTGATACATCACACCTTCCGTGTAACCATCGGTAATATGTGCATTCGGTTCTGTGATTGACTGTTCGAGATATTGATCTGCACTCAAACCAGCCACAGCCCCGTTCGCACGAGCGCCCATACCAGCATGAGAAGGCCCAACAAGGACAACACCCTCATCTAAAGAATGGCAAGTAATACAGCCAGGTGCACTCGCCTCGCCAATAATGGTTTGCTTGTAGAGGGCTTCGCCTCTTGCGGCATCTCCACCAGCAGGTGCCGCAGCATCACCACTGCCACTATCGGCACTATCCCCACCGCCACCACAGGCGGCCAAGACCATCACCAAAGCAACAACCAACAACATGATTAAACTAAACTTACGCATTTGTTCTTACCTCCAAAATTTGTTTGGCTCGTTAGGGTTTTGCAAAATTAAAATTGTGGTTGAGGTGATTTGCAATTCACCTCAACCACCACTTGTTTGTCTTCGAAACCCTAAACCCCAATAAGATTATTGTTGCTTACCAGGGTTTGAAACCTGGTGAAGTCAACTGAATATTTGAGAGCATATCAAACAAGATAGGCCCATAAGCAACTAATATAAGTAAAACAGTAATCGCAAACCATGGCTTCCAGTTATCCAGCCAGGCCGGGATTTTTTCCTCATGATACTGTTCGGCCACCGGCATTTCGATAGGTTCTTCCAACTGTTTCTTTTGGGCGACAGTCCCTATCATATTTGCGTAATAGAGTAGGCCGCTAATGCCTAAAATGATACCGCCGATTGCGGCTTCGATGAGCTGTGGCTGCCAGGTGCTTGACGCATAGGGAGCCACACCCAACATGGTGCGTCGGGGAACACTGAAATTGAGACCGATGACATGAAGGCCATTGGACATCAACACCATGCCGATGAACCATGTCCACGCTTGCCACAAGCCCATTTTTCGGCTAAATAATGGTTTGTTCGCCAGTTTTGGCACTAACCAGTAAGTAATACCAAAAAAGGTCAGGGTGACGGCAGAACCGACAGTTAAATGGAAATGTCCGGGCACCCACATGGTATTGTGGATGGCTAGGTTCAAATTATAGCTGGCATTTGTTAAGCCACCAATACCACCAAAGGCAAATAGAATCATCGCCAAATTTTGGGCGGTAAATGAGGGGTCGCCCCATGGTAGTTTACGTATCCAGCTAAATAATCCTGTGCCGCCATTGGCTCGCCCGCCTATTTCCATGGAAGCGATGACGGAGAAGGCGGTAATCATACTGGGGATAAACAAGCCAAATGTGAGCGCAAAGTGGACTACTTTCCAGCCTTCAGGTACGCCAGGGTCTACAAATTGATGGTGTAGCCCCACGGGAATAGACATAGCCAGGAACAGCCAGAAAACCAGACGGGCTAACGGTTCGCTGAACATTTTGCCGCCCACTTGCTTGGGAATCATGGCGTACCAGGAAATGTAAGCCGGTAACAGCCAGAAATAAACCAGGGGATGGCCGGTGAACCAGAAGAAAGTACGGTTTAACTGAGGGTCGGTACCTTCAATGAGACCGAAAGACCAGGGAATGACAAAAACAAGCAGTTCTGTGGCAACACCTAAAGTTGCAATTTGCCACATCACCATTGTAATGTTGGCTGCCAGAGCGATGAATGGGGTTTTTTCCCCTTTGTGTTCTTTACGCCAGGAAACCAAAGTAGCGTAAAAGCCATAACCGCCTACCCAGGAGCCAACTACGACTAAAACCAGTCCAATATAGAAAAAGGGACTAGCCATTAAAGGGGGGTAGAAGGTGAAGAGCACGGTGGCTAGATTCATTAGGATTGGAATAGCTGCCATAACTAGCCCAATCACCATCAAAATAAAAGAGAGCCACTGCACTTTAGGCCAGACCAATTCTTTTTCCAAACTGCGGGGTATGATGAAGGTGAAGAAGCCGACAATGAAAAAGGTCGTCCATACCAGGGCGTTTAGTACGGCATGGATGGTTAAACCTTGATAGTAGCTGGCTAGACCAATGCTGTTTAAGGCCCGGTATAAATTGATGCCAACGTGTTCGAGTTTTTGTAGGGGGCCTAATGAGCCGCCGATAAAGAGTGAAACCATACCAACGAACAGATACCAGCCCGTTAGTTTATCTGTTTTTTTGTACATAAATATCCTCCAGAAGCGGGTGAGGGATTGCCCTACTCTTCCACAATAATCGTGCCAAACATGGTTTGATGCCCAACACCACAGTATTCATTACAAACAAAATGGTATTCACCCGCTTTATCAAAGGTCGCCGTGAGGGTGGATACTTGTCCGGGAATGACCATCATGTTGATGTTGGTATCAGCGATGATGAAGCCGTGTTGTACGTCTTTGCTGGTGACATAGAAGGTGATGGTTGATCCCTTGGGAATGGTGATACGGTTGGGCAAGAAGGCCCATGTTTGCGCCAATATATACGCTTCATATTTATTGGGTGCTAATTCCCGTACTCGTTCATCAAGCGGGTCGCCCCAGGGTGAAATGCCAGGGGTGGCAACTTCATTGGGATTGACTTCAGCATAGGGTACTGGCACTTGAATGTCATAGGCAAACGCACTGACGAGTATGGCAGTAGCGAAGATGACAACAAGGGCAATGGTGATGACAATATAGTTTCGTTCTTGAGGATCTATGTGCATTAGCCTGTTACTCCCCGGGATAATAGCGTGAGGTACGCGCTACCCCATAAGGCGATGATTAATATGATATAGATGATTAAGATCGCGATTGTGCCGGATGGTACTTTGTATTTTTTCTTATCTTCGTCCATTAAAAAAGCCTCCTTGTTTTTGTTTACTCTCTGATTAAATGACGCAAATCTGCTGCGATATCTTCACCGGTTGTGCCGAAGGGGTATAACAAACGCAGTTGTCCACGTTTATCTAGCGCCATGACGGTTGCGGTGTGGTTGATGAGATAGCCTGAGGCCGCTGATCCTTTTTCGCGTTCGTAGAATATGCCGAGTGGCGCACTGGCGGCAATGATTTCTTCTTCGATGCCTGTTAGGCCAATGAAAGATGGGTCGAAGTGGGTGACGTATTTTTCCAAGACTTCTGGCGTGTCTCGTTCTGGATCGAGGGAGATCATCAGCACCTGTACGTCTTTGGCTTTGCTGCCTAGTTCTTGAACGGCCGTTCTCAGTTCAACCATTGTCGCCGGGCAAACATCTGGGCAGAAGGTGTAGCCGTAATATAGCAGCACTACTTTGCCACGGAAGTCGATGAGGTCTACCGGTTCCCCGCCAGAACCAGTTAAGGTGAAATTGGTAACAGGTGTTTGCGCGTTGATAACTTGCCCATGATAGCTGGGCGGCATTAACCAGGTGAGCAGCAACCAACCCAAAGCCAGTCCCACTGCCAACCCCACCAGGATGAATAGGATTGTGCGAAACGGCCGTTTTTTTTGTTGTACTTCTGGTTGTTCTGAAATCGTCGTCATTTCCCGTTTTGTTGTTGGTTTGTAGTAACCACTTCAGTGGTTGGTTATTTCGTCGCTGATGGTTGAGCCATCATTGCGAACCTTAGTCTGGGTAACACAAAAATAGATGAGCCGCTTCGTAAGCCAGTTTTTGCGGCCCGGTACTGTTGTGCGCTTCTTCTACCAGTAAATTAATATCTCGCAGGATAATGGCTGTGTCGGGAACGGCCGTTCTGTATTCAGCACGTAAAATGCCATTGCCATCGACCAGCATAAAAGCCGGGTCAAACTTGATCTTCCCCTCTTTTTCCGTGTAATAAGTGCTAAATCCACCGCCAATAACCGACTTAATCTGCATCGGCGATCCTGTGGCAAAACGCCAAATGTCAGGGTCTGCATTGTGGGCATCGGCATAAGCAGCTAGTTGCTCGACAGTATCGTGCTCAGGGTCAATGCTTATCGTTACCAACTTAACCGGAATGCCACCTGTTTCCAATTGCGCCACACGCGCTTGCACCTCGGCCATGAGCGGGGTCGTTTGCGGACAGTCGTCTATACAACCTGAATAAGTGAAATTGTAAAGCGCAATGCCACCGCGCACCTGTTCGTTAGAGATTTGTGCGCCGGTTTGATCGACCAAATTAAAACCGGGCGCCAGGGTGATGCGTGGCAACACGACAACAGGTTTTAGGGTGGTAAAGCCGCCAAGCAAAAGAGTGATCACAAACAGCGTGCCAAAAATAATACGCCAGACAAGAGCAATTTGGGGGAAAAACGGCCGTTTTCTTTCTGATGCTGTTGTGATTAAACTCTTCATTTTCAGGTAGATTTGAATCTTATTGCTTAATGACACCAATATCTGCACGGTGAATCAAATAAGGAACATGATCTCGTCTTCGTGGTTGATTCTTAAGTTCGTGGGCTTCGGAAATAAGCTCCGCCAAAGTTGCCGCTTGTAGTTGTGCCACAATGCTTGTTTGCAATCTACCCCAAAAATCATGTGCCGGACAGATAGCATCCCTTTCACATTCTTGAGGGCGAATGAGGCATATATTCAAGCAGATTGGCCCCTCAACCGCTTCTAGAATTTGTTGTAAATTGATCTGCGTCAACGGATGATTAAGGCGCAGCCCCCCTTTCGGGCCAGACTGTGTCTGTATCAAATCCGCTTTAACAAGATCCGCAGTGATTTTGTGTAAAAACGCTTTTGATACCTTGGTTCGTCGTGAAATCTCGCGTGATGGCACACATTTTTCTTCCTGCAAACCCAGTTCAATCATGATCCGGACTGCATAATCTGCACGACGACTTATTTGAAACATGGCTATTGTTGACCTTTTTACTCAACATTAACAATGCCTTAAATGTACCGTACTCGATTATCCCATATTAGTGACATTTGTCATTAGATATTTGTGACAATTGTCACTTGCCTGGTAGTTAACATGTAGTTTGCTTTTGAAATTATATGAATGGCACTTTGTTGCGCAAGCGGCTAAGGTGGTTATGAAATCAGCCACATTCTGTGTTGATTTATTGGCTAAGGTTAATGCGGGGGGCTGAGAAACGGCCGTTTATAGTCAGGCTCATGGAGTAATTGGTGTGCAATCCCGCACGGTCAATCACACAGTGAACCCAACTTAGCGATTATCCAACAAAGCACCAGTTAGAAGCGGCACAAGCCCATCAGGCCATTTCGTAGCATCATTATAGCGTGCCCCCGTTAGCGTCACCCCTTCCATATTGGCTTTTTCAAAATTCACACCCCGCAAATCAGCGTGATGCAAATTAGCATTCGAGAGATTAGCCCCTTCAAAAGAGGAGTCTCGTAAATCCGTACTGCCAAAATAGGCTTCATTCAAGTTAGCACCTTCAAAATTAACACTTTGTGCATCAGCCCGATAAAAACGGACATTTTCCAAATAAGCCTTTTCAAAAGTAGCCTTCCGAATTTTGGCACTTTCAAAATTTGCACCTTTCAGTTGCGCTTCACTAAAATCCAGACCCTGAACATTCGCTTCACTGAAAACAGTCCCCGGCAAAACAATCTCTGACATATCTTCAAGGTAGCGTAAATCTAGACCGGCTAACGTGATTTTGCCTGCGCCCACAACCTTGGCACTCTCTTCAATTTTCTGCCGTGTCAATTTAATCACAATATATCGTCCGCCTCGAAAGAATTTGACAGAATATATGTTGGATTTCTGGTTTGTCAAGCAATCCTTGCCTTGTTATAATCCCCCACGTTGCCACCCTAGCTCAAATGGCAGAGCAGTTCATTCGTAATGAACAGGTTAAGGGTTCAAGTCCCTTGGGTGGCTTTTTTTATTACCCCGGAGAAATCTGGGGTATTTTTTTTGCCAGTTGCTAACCAAAACCAACGACTATTCCAGGATATAAACGAGAAAACCCCTTGTATTTATGTTAAGAATCTTTATAATGTATTGAGATGTATGTCGTATAGTGCATGTGGAAATGTTTGCAAACCTGATGGGTTTTCGAGAAATCATGGAGTTAAATTAAACTCTTCAGGGCTTTAAGATTTTGCGTTTTTCAGGAGGCTAAGATGAAAAAATCACGTTTAGTTGCTATGCTTGTGGCTGCGCTCCTTATTTTTATAACAGCCACCCTGGTATCGGCATTGTCACATTATGTAGTTTGGGGAGATACATTGTGGGATTTATCACGCTATTATGGCACAAGCATTGATGCCATCGTACAAGTCAACCCTCAGATCACCAATCCTAATTTAATTTATGCTGGTGACACCTTGGAAATCCCTGTAGGTGTCACCGTAACACCTGGTCCAACCTCCACCTCGGTTCCCCCAAACCCAACGGTTCCATCAGGCACCTTTCAATATGTAGTTCGACCTGGAGACACCCTTAGTAGCATTGCGCGGAAGTTTAACACCACGGTTAATGCCATCATGTCCGTGAATCCTCAGATTTCAAACCCTAATCTGATATATGCGGGACAGGTAATTTTAATTCCAGGTAGTTCAGGGGGATATCCAACACCAATTCCACCAGGAACGACAGTGACTCCGGCGCCTACCTCTGTACCACCGCCATCAAGTGGTTTCGAGTTAGGTGGTCAAACACTGGTATTGGCTTACCCCGACTATATGCGTCAGGCTGGCATGAACTGGGCGAAATTCCAATACAAATGGACAGCAGGTGATGATCCCAATGCCTTATCATCTGTGATTAACGCCGGGCATGATCAAGGCTTCAAGGTCCTCATTTCAGTTGCCGGTGAAGATGACTATCCAGCTCCAGGCAGCATAAACTTTGCGAGTTATAAACAATTTATGGCTGGTTTGGCAGCGTTAGGGCCTGAGGCTATTGAAGTGTGGAACGAGCAGAACATTGATTTTGAATGGCCTGCTGGTGAAATTAGCCCAGTTTCCTACACCAATAACATGTTGGCGCCTTCATATCAGGCTATCAAATCTGTGAACCCTAGCATTATGGTTATATCAGGAGCCTTGGCACCTACTGGTTTTGACAACAGCTACAATGCCTGGGCAGACAATCGATACTTGCAAGGCATGTATCAGGCAGGGGCTGCCAACTATATGGATTGTATTGGCGCTCATCATAACGCAGGGGCTACTTCACCAACTCAAACTGTTGGGCATCCGGCCGATACCACTGGGCATTACAGTTGGTATTTCTTGCCGACGCTGAATCTGTATTACAACACCTTTGCTGGACAGCGCCCTGTTTGCTTTACCGAACTAGGCTATCTTTCACCGGAAGGGTTTCCTGGTGTACCACCTAATTTCAGTTGGGCTGTTGGCACCTCAGTAGCAGAGCAAGCGCAATGGTTGGCTGAAGCGGCTACTTTATCACGTAATAGTGGCAAAGTACGTTTGATGACGGTGTTCAATGTTGATTACTCTGAGTATGATATGAATGGGGATCCGCAAGCGGGTTATGCCATTATCCGACCAGACCAAACATGTCCAGCTTGTGTTACACTGGGAGCAGTGATGGGCGGCGGATAATCATGCGAACAGCTTCCGGTAAATTTACGAAGTGTTTGACTGATGGACACAAATCGTTGATTAGTTGAAATATAGAGTTATAGGGACGGGGTGCGGAAACGTGCCCCGTCTTTTTTCTAGATAGGAGTGTGTCATGAAAATCAGATCGATATTGGCAAAAAAAGGGATGAACGTTATTACGATTACCCCAGACCAAGAGATTCGGCAAGCTGTGACCCTGTTAGCCGCGAAGAATATTGGTGCATTGGTGGTTGTCAATCAAGAGCAACGACCTATCGGTATTTTGTCGGAGCGAGATATTATTCGGCAGGCGGCCGTTGATGAGAACCTGTTTTCACTCAAAGTAGCGGATTTGATGACGCAGCAGCTAATTACCGGGATGCCAAATGATGATACTTTTTCCATTGCTCATACCATGACAGAAAAACGCTTCCGTCATATGCCAATTGTAGAAGATGGCAAGCTTGTAGGCATTGTCTCCATTGGCGATATTATGAAAGCGGAACGTAACCAGTATCGGGGCGAAATCGACACGCTTGAAACACAAATTATGGCGGATGATTCCTAATCGAGTATAGTATGAATTGTTACAAAATGAGTCTGAGAATATAAGCAGGAGGAGTCAACAATGTCTCAAAATGGCACCCTGGAAAGTCCTTTGCGCGTTGCTGTTGTTGGTGCTGGCCCGACGGGTTTTTACACAGCGGAACATTTATTTAAACAAAAAGAGTATGTGGTGACGGTGGATATGTATGAACGGTTGCCTATTCCTTTTGGTTTAGTGCGTTATGGAGTCGCGCCAGACCATCCTAAAATCAAATCTGTGACAAATGTCTATGATCGTATTGCACAGAATCCGGGTTTTCGTTTCTTCGGCAATGTGGAAATTGGCAAGCATATAACGGTTCCTGAAATGCAGGCATATTACCATCAAATTGTGTTCACAACCGGAGCGCAAACAGACCGCCGTCTAAATATTCCCGGTGAGGATCTGGCGGGTAGTTTGCCTGCAACTGAATTTGTGGCCTGGTATAACGGTCATCCTGATTATCGGGATTATGAAGTTGATTTGTCGCATGAGAATGTGGCTGTGGTGGGCATTGGCAATGTAGCGATGGATGTGGCTCGTATTTTGTGCCGTACCCCAGAAGAACTGTACCAGACTGATATTGCTGATTATGCCCTTGAGGCACTACGCCAGAGTAAGGTGAAGAATGTGTATGTGATGGGGCGGAGAGGCCCAGGGCAAGCGGCATTCACTACGCCTGAAATCAAAGAACTGGGGGAGATGGAAGATGCAGATGCATATGTTTTACCAGAAGAGGCCGAATTGGATGTGTTAAGCCAGGCAGCTTTGGCCGATAGCTCTGATCGGGCAACGATGAAGAAGGTCGAAATTATTCAATCTTATGCAGGGCGGGTGCCTTCTGGTAAATCTCGGCGATTGACGGTGCGTTTTTTAGTTTCACCCTTGGAGTTGGTTGATGACGGTGAGGGGAATATTGCTTGTATGCGTTTGGTGAAGAATGAGTTGTATGCTACTGATGCTGGCACTCTGCGCCCACGGGCAACGGAGAAAGTCGAGGAACTGCCGGTGACGATGGTTTTTCGCGCGATTGGTTACCGAGGTGTCCCGATTCCTGGTGTGCCGTTTTATGATAGTTGGGGCGTTATTTTAAATCGAGAAGGGCGGGTGCTTGACCCGGAAACGCAGGAGCCGTTGGCGGGTCTTTATACGGGTGGTTGGATTAAACGGGGGCCATCAGGCGTTATTGGCACGAATAAGCCGGATGCGTTGGAGACGGTCAAAAATATGCTGGAAGATGTGGCTTCAGAAAAGACATTATGCCCTGATAAGACCGGGCAAGCCGAGATTTTTGCCTTTGTGCAGAACCGTCAGCCTGATTTCTTTACGTATGATGATTGGACGAGATTGGATGCGCTTGAATTGGCTAAAGGGGAGGCTGTGGGTAGACCTCGTGTGAAGTTTACCAGTGTGGATGAGATGCTAAAAGCGTTGGGGCGGTAGGTTTTATGAATGTTGTGATTTATTCGGATGGCGGCTCTGATCCGAATCCCGGTATCGGGGGCTGGGCGGCCGTTTTAAAATATGGGCAGCATGAGAAGGTACTTACAGGGAATGATCCGGATACAACGAACAATCGGATGGAGTTACAGGCTGCTATTTCGGCGCTTGAGGCTTTGAAACGGCCGTCTTCCATCGAGTTCCATACTGACTCCCAATATTTGCGCCAGGGCATCACCCAATATATCGAGAAATGGGCAGCTAACGACTGGAAACTTAAAGGGGGCAAGTCTGTTTCCAATGCGGATTTATGGCAGAGGTTATGGCCGCTTGTTAAAAAGCATGAGATAGATTGGCAGTGGGTTAAAGGCCATGCTGGCAATCCCATGAATGAGAAAGTGGATCAACTGGCGCGACAGGCACGGCTGGAAATTACGCCAGCGGCTCAAATTGATGATAACGCACCCAAATTATATGTCCGTTCATCATGCAAAGGGAACCCTGGCCCAGGTGGCTGGGGTGTGGTTTTGGAGGAAGCGGGAGAGACTGAGCAGAGCAGCGGTTCTGAGCCGCAAACGACCAATAACCGCATGGAAATACAAGCTATTATTGAAGGATTGTTGTTATTGCC
>JACSSI010000060.1 GCA_014879345.1 Anaerolineae bacterium
GCCAGACATGCCCCGCTGCTTCAGTTTTGTGGGCAGAGGCAGCACGGCAATGGTAATGATTACCGCCAGTAGAATGGGGTTGATGATAACGGCCGTTGCCTTAACGCCAAACATGATGACAAACAGGCAGGCTCCGGCTATCAGCAGGTTAATGGGGCGCATGGATTGCGTGGTCATAGGTTATTCCTGATTGCCGTACTCGGCCAGATAAGCATCCACCGCATCT
This sequence comes from Anaerolineae bacterium, assembly GCA_014879345.1. Classification (GTDB taxonomy): domain Bacteria; phylum Chloroflexota; class Anaerolineae; order Promineifilales; family Promineifilaceae. Next base: position 227 of record JACSSI010000060.1, read on the forward strand.
TGCACAGAAAGGTAATAATGCTCCGCCGGAATGGCCGCATACAGTGGGCTGCGCTGGATGATTGTCATGACATTTGTTTTCAGGCGGGCCAGGCGCAGTTCCATGTCCGCTTGCTTCAATTCGGCTTGAAACTCTTTCAGCGCAATGGTGGCCGTGGCGTCAATATCGTTCATGCTTTCCCCGTCAAACAAGACAACTTTGGGTGTGGGAACGGCCGTTTGCACGGCCTGCCGCGCCGCCGAAATGAAGTCAGGCGTATTGGCATAGAACAGGGTGCCATCAAAGCGCAATATGAGCAGGCCGGGATAGGTTTCGCCTTCCGGGCAATTTTCCAGGCTGCGATACACAGTGGTATCTGGCACTCTGCCTAACACAGAGGTATTGCGCCGCTTGGTACTGAACAGCAGCGCCGCCAGGCCCAAAAATGCCGCCAGCAGCAGCCCTTGCAGCAGACCCAGCAGCAGAACCCCCACCAGAGCCGTCACAGATGTAACAAAATCCAGCGTCGTAATGTCACGGTATTGGCCTACTTTGCGCAGATTGATTGATTTCCAGACAGCGTGAATGACAATCGCGCCCAGCGTTGCTTCTGGTAAGTTGTAGAAGAGGGGGGTCAGGGCAACGGCCGTTACCAACACCGCCACCGCCGCCAAAATAGACACCATTTGCGACTGTGCGCCCGATTCCACAGCAGCGGCCGTTTTAGACATGCTGCCATCCACCACAAAACCACCGCTAAAACCAGCGCCCAGATTCGCCGCGCCCAGCGCCAACAATTCCTGGTCGGCCCGCACTTCATAGCCAAAACGAGCGCCCATCGAGCGAGCAATCGCCACCGATTCGGCAAAAGCCACCAAAGCCACACCTACCGCACCCGACGCCACGCTTACCATCTTCGCCACAGAAAACCCTTCTGGTAATCCAAATGGCGGCAGCGAAGCAGGAATTTCCCCTACAATATGAATACCAAACGCCTCAAAATCAAACACAGTGGAAACGATAATGGCTAAAAACAGTACCACCAGCGCCGCCGGTACTTTGGGCGCAAATTTGTGCAGCGCAAAAAGCAGTCCCAAACTAACCATGCCCACTATAAAAGTCGGCCAATGAATCAGGCCAATATCGCGGATAAACAACAAGGCTTCCGGGATAAAATCATATGTAGCGACCGGCTGAAACCCGACAATCTTGTCAATCTGCCCCACCGCCACAGAGATGGCGACGCCCACCACAAAACCATCCAGCACCGGTCGTGACAAAAAATCCGCCATCACGCCCAGCCGTAAAAAACTGGCGGCAATGAGCATCAGGCCGGTGACAATCGCCAATGTAATCGTCAGCAGGATAAATTCATCCGAGCCAGCCACCGCCAGCCCGGCCACCACCGTAAAAGAAAGGGCAGCTACGGTGGAACTGGGACCCACGTTAAGATGGCGCGACGTGCCGAAAATGGCATAAGCCAGCAGCGCCAGCGGCGCGGTATACAGGCCGGTTTCCGGCGGCATCCCGGCAATACCGGCATAGGCCATGGCTTCCGGCACCAGCAGCGCCCAAACCGTCAACGCTGCAATGACGTCACCACGTAGTAATTTAGACTGATAGGCTGGCAGCCAGCTTAGAATAGGAAAGTATGATTTCATAATGTTAACTCTAGCCAAAGGACAAGCCTGACAGGTCTTTGGGAGACCTGTCAGGTTTTAGGGAATCTCTACGCTTACGCCGAACGCTGCCGGAACGCCTGCACAATCATCAAGATACCACCGATCACAGCCCAGATGGCCGCCACCCAGATAAAGGTCAGCCCCATACCCGGCGCGGCATAATTAGCCATCAAGATCAGGCCAAAAACAAGACCCACAGCGCCCAGAATACCCAGACCCCAGCCGCCGCCTTTGAACGCCAAAACCAGCGCCAAAATACCTTGCATCACACCCCAGATACCCAGCACCAACACAAAAATCTGAGGCAGGAAAACGGCCGCAGCAATGGGATACATCAAAATATAGCCACCGGCCATAATCCCGATAATGCCGCTAAACAATTTCCAGCCCCAACCCGTGTGATCCACAAACATATGGATCAGATCAAAAATACCGGACACAAGCCAGTAAAGACCCAGCAGGGCTACCAGGGCGCGATATACTTCAGCCGCATTGTAATTGCCCGGAGACCATAACAAGGCGATGCCCACTAACAGAGCAAAAACACCCTGCAGAAGCACCAGCCACCAGGGACGGCCCTTCGTTTCCATTGCCATAGGCGCATTTGATACACTTTCAGTCATAATTTTTTCTCCTCAATTTTCATGGTGGCCGGTTGGCCGCTCATTACGGTCCGAAACCGGCCGGGTTAATAAAATATTTTCCATCCCCCGACACTCAGGCTTTTATATCGCCTTCCGTATCCTGGGGTTGATGACGAAGGTTAAGAATCAGAAAGGCAACGCTGACCGCCAGCACCCAGCCGGGGAAAATCAACGTCACCCACAAGGAATACGCGACGCTTACCAGCAAAATCAGCGCCAACGCATAAGTCAGGAAAGCCCAGCCGCGGTGCATTAAACCGGTACGCAGCCAGATGGTGCCCAGCGAAATCATAAACACGCCTGCCATGCGGATGGCATAGACATTGATGACGTGGTACATAACAGAACGGCCGTAACTAAACACCCCGCTCTCCACCAACGTATTGGAGGCAACCGCATAACTGCTCAACAAACCCCCTGCCAAAGCCGCGCCCACAAAATTCAGCGCCAAAAACATCAGCCCACTGCCCAAAAACACCGTGGCAAACAGACGATCTTCCAACTCCCCCAAACGATCCCGCAGCACGCCAATAAACCATAAAAAAGCAATGCCTGAATAGGGAAGCAAATTCAAGGCCAACACAATCTGCCCCGAATTCTTCTCCAGCCACTCGGCATTATCCGTCGCCACCTCCGCCGGAATCGAAATGCGGATGAGCACCAGACTGGCGCTGTAGAGCAAAGCAAAAAGAATACCGGCCACGGCCGCGGCACGTGGCGTTTTCAGCCTCTTACGAACAGTCACAGCAGACGAATCAGACATGGATTCCCCCTCCTCTATTTCCTGGATTGAAAAATTACGTCATAACCGAAACGAACTATCATCTAATCCTCCGGGTCACCTCTTCGGCGGCCAATAACCGTGTGTGAAACCGACAATGAACCGTTGGCCGAATCACCCGACCAAGACCGTCTCCTCGGGATACTGCAACAGGCTTTCATGCCCACGGCGTTTCAACAAGATGAGCATGATGGTGATTGCGCCCAGCCGTCCCCAGAACATGAGGCCAATAATCACCAGCCGGCCAAAGGTGTCAAGCTGTCCTGTTATACCCAGCGACAAACCTGTTGTAGAGAACGCGGAGACAACCTCAAATAGCGCCGGACTAAGAGACACCTCTTGGGTGATCAGAAGCAGCCAGGTCGCGCTCAAGACCACGCCTAGACTGATGAAGAGTACGGTGATGGCACGCCACACCACCGCCATCGAGATCGCACGCTGCCCTATGTGCACCCTGTCGTAGCCACGCGCCAGACTCCACATAGCCACCATTAGCACGGAGAAAGTGCCCGTTGTAATACCGCCGCCCATCGAGGCCGGCGCACTGCCGATGAACATCAGGCAGATGAGCAACAACCGGCTGGAATCGTGGAGGTTAGCGAAATCACTGAGGCTGGCAAAGCCGGCCGTGCGTGCGGCCACCGACTGAAACCAGGCTCGTAATACCCGTTCTCCCAACGACACGCCAGACAGAATCCCCTCATGCCGATACTCGCCAATGAGCAGCCCTGCCCAGCCAACCAGGATGAGAATAAGCGCCGACCACAACGCCAGTCTTGTTTGCAGGCTCAGGCGTCTGAGTCGTCTGCCCTCTTGGCGTGTTGTCCGGCGGTGCAGCAGTTCCATGTACACAGGAATACCCAGCCCGCCAATGATCACCAACCAACCCAGCGTCAGCAAAGTAACCGGGTCAGATGGAACACCATCAGGATACTGCGGCAATCCGGTGAACAGGTCAAACCCAGCATTACAAAAAGCCGCCACCGCATGGAAGAGGGCATAAAACGCAGCATCACCGGCCGGTACAATGTCGTTCAGTCGCCAATGCACCCAGAGAATCAGGGTGCCCACCCCCTCAACCATCATCATGAAGGTCACTGTACGCCCTAAAACCAGCAAGATCGCCTTGGGGTTGGCCAGCCCCAGAGAACTGCTAACCGCCAGGCGATCCACCAGCGAAATCCGGCGCCCCAGCAAGCGCAGGGTGAGAATAACGGTCACAAGGAAGCCCAGCCCGCCAAACTGCATCAGCAGTAGAATCACCCACTGCCCTAGCCGCGTGAAGGCGGTACTGGTCGTGAGGACAGAAAGTCCCGTGACCGCCGCGGCCGAAGTAGATGTAAACAACGCATCCATAAAGCTAATCGGCTGTGTGGTCATCCAGGGCAAGAGCAGCAGCCCCGTGCCGGCGCCGACCAGAACCGCCAGCGTCACCAGCAAGCGCAGCGGGATTGGCAGGCGGCGCTTTCTCTGCACATTTAACGCTTCCTGCGTTACTTCAGCAAGGTTCGGATGGCTGCCCAGTGTGGAACTCATGGCAAAGATGCGATCTCCAATAGCTTCGTGCGCTGGCCAACCACAAAGAGCGTGTCACCCGGCTCTAACCGGGTCTCGGCGTGGGGACAGGGGAACAGGCGATCTTGGCGTTGGATCAAGAGTACGGACACATCGTGGCGCGCCAGGCTGGACACCGGCTGCGTTGCCAGGCTGCCAGGGACCTTCAATTCGGCCAGGCTGTGGTCGGCGTCGAGCAGGACCCGCTCCAATAAGTTGGGCGCGGCCAGCGTTTCGGCCAGCCTCATGCCGCTGTCTTCGTCGGACACAATCACCTGGTCGGCGCCAATACGCAGCAGGATATCGCGGTGCATGTGGGATTTAGCCAGGCAAATCACACGGGCAACACCCAGCCTCTTCAGGTACGTAGTAACCAGGGCGCTGGTCTCGAAATCATCCGCCATAGCAATGATCACCGTACCAAAAGAGGTGATGTCAACCTCTTGCAGGGCGTCCTCGTTGGTCGCATCCAGGACAATGGCCGACGTGATGTCATCGGAGATGGCTTGCACCCAGGCCATGTTGCTGTCTACGCCGAGAGTGGAGTGACCCATCTCTTCAAGCCGCCGCGCCAGGCTGGCGCCAAAACGCCCCAGCCCAATCACCGCAAACTCTTGCTCGGTCTGGCTCTTCACAGAATGTTTCGACTTACGTGCCATCGGCAATCTCCTCTCACGTTTACTGCTGCTCGAAATTGTTTCACCAGCGATACGAATCACCCTTTTAACCTGGCTTGAATAAGCTGCTGTGCTTGTTGATGCGCCTGCCGCGAAGATGCGCCCGTCGTGTCGGCAACAAACACATTTCCACGGCCTAGCACATCCAAACAATCTGTCTCTTCCAACTGGATGTATGCCGATTCATGGACGTTAACCAACATTAGCGTGTTGCCGCTGGCCTGCAATGCGCGGACATACCGCTCTAACACACCAATAAACGTGCTGCCCAATTGATGATGCCCCCGCAAATTAAGCACTACAACCGCGTTATGCGCCGTATCCACTTGCGGTAAATCCTCTTCCAAACTACGCGCCCCCGCAAAGAACAAACTCCCATAAACATGGAGTGAGGTTACTTTGTTGTCTGGCAAAATAGCCGGAACAGGCTGTTCCATCGGCACATCCCCTTCCTGCGCCACGATTTCCACAACAGTTGTGTTTTCCGACTCCCGATAGGCAAACGCCGCAAACGATAAGGCCACCCCAAAAAAGATAGCCCATTGCAATGGCACCAATAAGGTGGCAATGAAGGTGGCAATCATCAACGCCTGCGAGCTACTGCTGGTGTGCCTGATTTTGTTGATTTCGGTGAAATTGATCGTCTGAAAGCCCACCACAATCAACAACCCGGCTAGAGCTGGCAAAGCAATATTGCTGATCTGCTTCCCCAAAACCAGAATGATCAGCGCCGCAAAAAGGCCAACAAAGACATTCGCCCACCGAGAACTCGCCCCACCCTTCACCAATAGCGCCGTGCCGCTAAGGGAACCGGCCGCTGGCAATGCCTGAAAGAGTGCGCCAGAAAGGTTAGCCGCTCCCTGTCCGAAAAAATCACGGGATGAGTCAGGATATTTACCATCCGGGTTGGCATATGCCTGACTGATACCCGCACTCTGCGCCAGGGCAATAATCGTCAAGGCAAAAGCCGGGCCGATCAACCCAACCATCAGACGCAGATCGGGCAAAACCGGGCGTGGCAGAGTGTCGGGCAGATCGCCCAGACTGGACACCAGTGGCACTGTGGTGAGGTCGAGCAGAGGCACCATCAGCGAAGCAGTGGTAATGGCGATGACCAATGACAATTTGTTCACTTTGGGTAAACGATCTAAGGTCACAACCAGAATCATGGTCACAGAGGCCACCAATAGATATTGAAGATTCACCTCGTCCAGGTGCAACAAGGTATCTACGGCCTGTATGAGTTTGTTCCCATATTCACTTTCATAGCCGGTAATGCCGCTAATCTGCCCCAACACGATATTGACGCCAATGCCGGTGAGAAAACCGCGCAGGACAGCATTGGAAATGAAGCGGGTGAGGAAACCCAGTTTTAACACGCCAGCCATCAACATGAAGAAGCCAATCAACAGGGTCAACACGGCTAAGGCCGACGGCCGTTGCTCCGCCGGATAATCAAGAAGCAGCACACCGGCCGTTGCCGCAATCGCGCTCGTCGAATCCACATTCATGAATACGGAACTGGTAAAAATAGCGGCAACAGGGGTAGCGGCTAACACCGTATACAAACCGTACATCGGGTTCACGCCCACCAAAACCGCATTCGCCATCCCGCCAGTCACGCTGTCAATAGAACTAGCCAGCCCAGCGCTGAAATCACTGGTAATATTTTTCGTATCAAAGCCAGTTAGCTTGAATCGTTGGGTACTTGTTGTCATAAGTTCACGAAGCCACGCATCATGCCATGCCCCTCTAATTTCTCAAGACCCGTTATTCATTCCCGGATAAAGGCGCTGCCTGTTTTGCTGACTGTTGGGCGCTGCGAAGAGCTATCAACGCGGTTAGTAACGCACTGGTAACAACCGCCACTGCCACCACCGCCGCCGTCTCCTGCTGTACCAGCACCATCGTAAACAGCACCGCAAACAACGGCGCCTTCAAAACGGCCACCAGCGCCCCCGCCATCGTCGCCGCCACCGCCACCGCCACCGGAATGCCGGGGAACAGTTGGTTCAGCGCCAGGCCCAACGCGGCGCTGGCAAACATAATGGGGAAGATGTAGCCCCCTTTCCAGCCCGTCGCCAACAGCAGCGAAGTGGCAAACAACTTCGCTATCGCCAACACAATCAACATGACCACCCCAATCTGCGCTGCATGGGTGATCAAATCGGCCGTTTCCGACTCACCGGAAAACAAAGTCAACGGTAACAGAGCGCCAATAATCCCCATGCCCAAACCGCCAATCACCCCGCGCCAGACCAACCGATCTTTCAGCGGCTGAAAAAGCTGTTGCAGGCGTCTGAGCGACAACATGAACAAGATACCCGTCACCCCGCCCACAAAACCCAACGGTGCGGCAAACGCCAAATCAACCAGGCGCGGCGCATAAGCCGGGAAGCGGTACAAGGTTTCAAAGAATGTTCCACTTAACAAAACAAAGACCACCGTCGCCACGGCCGATGCCAGCATACTGGGAAACAGCACCCAGAAATACATTGCCAATCCGCCGGTTCCCCCCTGCGCCGATTCCAACCCCAACAACGGTCCGCCGATGGGCGACGTAATAAAGGAAGCCAGCATCGCGCTAACCCCCGAATAACCCACCGAGCGCGTCTCCTGCTCATTTAGTTTGAGCCGGTCAGCCAGCCAGGTGCCCAACCCGCCGCTGGCATCGGCCAACGGCGCTTCCGGCCCCAGACTGGCTCCCGCAATCAGCGAGACCAAAGCGGTAATCACAATACCTGGCGCGTTGCGGTAGTCGAAGCGTCCCGTCTTGCCAAACTCCTGCATCACCTCCGCAAAAATGCCGCTGTGATCACCGAAATGCTTCACCAACAGCCCCACCAGCAAGCCCCCGAAAGTACAAACCAGTACGGTGAAAAGTCGGAGATCAAGCCCCAGTTCCTCGGCTGCGGTTTCCCAAAGCAACGCTGTGCCCTGATGCACAATAACCATAAAAGCAAAAGTCATCACGGCAACAGCCACGCCCAGTAAAATAACCAGCCCCAACAGCTTGAGGTACGGTTTGAGTTGTGCCTGTGGGTCAATCATAATTTTGCCTCGTTAACAATCTCGGTTCTTTGGGTCTTCGTAGAGTCTAGTAGCCACGGTATCCTTACTGCGCTTGTGGTTGGTACACGACAAGGATGTCGGCGACAAGGATGTCGCGACATCCTTGTCGCGGCTACAACTGGTGCTAACGCAACAGCCCGACGCCGTTGCGGCGACCCCCGACCCCGCCTACTGGACCGGGGGGATTGGGGCCACGGCCGACACCGCCAACTGGCCCCGGTGGGTTGGGGCCACGGCCTACACCGCCGACTGGTCCCGGTGGGTTAGGGCCGCGGCCGACGCCGCCGACTGGTCCGGGGGGATTAGGGCCACGGCCGACGCCGCCGACTGGCCCAGGTGGATTGGGTCCTCTTCTACCTGGCATGATCGTATCTCCTTATGAATTATGGCAATGGCGCGTTAGGTCGCGCTCATGGCCTGTATAAACTCTTCAACGATTTCGGGGGCGATCTGGGCACGCTCCACAAGAACACCGCCAGCATCCCCGACAGCCTGACGGAGATTGGCGACCCACAAGTTCTCCCACAGGATGAGCATGGCCGCCGACTTGTTGGGCAGCTTGCGAGCGGCGATTTCCAGGTCATCGTTCGTGAAAAGGCTAGAAACGTGCTCGCCCATGGGGACGAACATCTCATACGATTGGGGGTCCAAATCGTTGAGTTCGACAGTACGAATGTTGCCGTCTTCCTCTTTGTGGATGAAGACGATATCCACGAAGCGCACAATGCCGCGCTCCGCCAGGTCCAGTAGTTCGGGAACGATTTTGCCGGTAGGCTCGGCGTTCTCGAAGGCGATCAGGGCATATTCTAAGGGAAGGTCAAACATGGACTAACTCCTTTGTTTGATGTCCGCAGGATTTCTGGGAAGCCCTGCGGACATCGAATGGATCTTATGATAGTTGCGTCCGCACTTAGCCGGCCGCGCCGGTCGCTACGACATTGATCATCGCGTGCTCATGCAGCGCCTGCTCTGCTTCGATGTGCGCTGGCTTCAGGTCAAAGACCACCTTTTTTAACTTGCCGGTAAAGGCGTAAGGCGCTTTGTCCTCGTACTCCAGATCCACCACACCGCCATTGTCGCGGCCCATGTCCATACCGGCATAGGTGGTGAACAGCATTGCTACCGTGTGTGGCATCTCGCCTTCGCCAATTTGTTTGTCATTAGCCCACAGCGTCACCTTGCCGCCCGATCCTGGCTTCGGCTCATCAATCTCGAACAGCATCTTGACGGTCACCTCGCCGGTCGGGATTGGCTCAGTGGAGACCTGCTTGTAGGTGTCCACGCCGAGGAACTGGTAGGTGTGGATGAGGTGTCCCTGCTCGTTGACCCACAAGGCGAAGCCACCGATGAAGTCGGCGAAGGCGCACAGCACACCTTCAGCCCCCCCTTCTGGCACTTCCAGTTCAGCCTCGATGGCGTAAGAACGGCCGTAGATACGCGGGATCACCGTGGTGGATACGTTCTGTACGTCGCCGGCAAAGGTGTAGCGCGTGACCATGGGCATGGGTGGCAGGATGCCAAAGAACGCAGCCATACCACCGAGCAGCGGCAGCGCCCGGTTGCGCCCGGCCTCTTGCCAGAAAAGTTCCCTCATTTCGGCCAGCTTCTCCGGTTTTTCGGCGGCTAAGTTTTTGGCCTGACTGAAGTCGTCCGGCAAGTAGTACAGTTCCCATGCGTCTTGATCAGGATCGTATCCACTACCTGGCTTAAAGCGGCTAAGGGTAGCGGGTGAGAAATCCCACGGCAGCTTGTCGAGCCGCGCACAGGCCCACCAGCCATCCTGGTAGATGGCGCGGCTGCCGTACATCTCAAAGTATTGCACCGTGTGGCGATCCGCCGCCTTTGGATCTTCAAAGGTGTAGGCGAAGCTGGTACCGTCCATCGCCTCCTGTTCGATGCCGTCAACCATCTTTGGCTCAGGAATGCCAACAACTTCCAAGACGGTGGGGACGATATCAATGCAGTGCGTGAACTGATTGCGGATTTTATTGTCGGGCTTGATGCGATTTGGAAAGGCAATAACCATCGGATCGCGCGTGCCGCCCAAATGGCTGGCCATTTGCTTGCCCCATTGGAAGGGGGTGTTGTTGGCGTGCGCCCAGGCCGCGGCAAAATGCGGCGCGGTGTATTCGCCGCCAAGCTCTTCGATACCGCCGTACTTTTCAATCAGCGCCAACTGCTCTTCGGCGTTCAGCACGATGCCGTTGAAGAAGGTGGTCTCGTTGAAGGAGCCGGTCGTCGTGCCCTCCATGCTGGCGCCATTGTCACCCCAGATGTAGATGATCAGCGTATTATCAAGCTCGCCCATCTCCTCGATTTCGTCGAGAAGCCGGCCCACATTCCAGTCGGTCACTTCGGAGAAACCGGCAAAGACTTCCATCTGGCGGGCGTACAGTTTCTTTTCGGCGTCGCTGAGCGTGTCCCAGGCCGGGTAAGGGTCGGGGCGGGCTGCCAGTTCGGTATCGGGCGGCACAATGCCCAGTTTCTTCTGGCGCGCCAGAGTCCGTTCACGGTACTTATCCCAGCCGTCGTCGAACTGCCCTTTGTATTTGTCGGCCCACTCTTTGGCCACATGATGCGGCGCATGGGTGGCGCCGGTGGAGTAATAGACCATCCAGGGCTTATTGGCGTCGTGGGCGCGGACGCCGTGCAGCCATTCGATGGTTTTGTCGGTCAGGTCATCCGGGAAGTAGTACAGTTCCCCGTCTTTGCCTTGCGGCACGCCGATGACGGCGTTGTCTTGGGTGATGACCGGGTCATACTGCCCGGCCGCGCCAGTCAGGAAGCCCCACCAATGGTCGAAACCCCAGGCCTGCGGCCAATGTTCAAAGGGACCAGACGGCCCCATCTCGCGGCCGGGCGTCATGTGCCACTTGCCAAAGCCGCCGGTGATGTAGCCATTCTCCTTCAAGATGCGCGGCAGGGCGGTGCAACTGCGCGGCCGGGTGCCGGTGTAGCCGGGGAACGGCCCCGGAAACTCGGCGATGCCGCCCATGCCGACGCGGTGATGGTTGCGCCCGGTGAGGAGGGCGGCGCGGGTGGGTGAACAAACGGCCGTTACATGAAAAGCGTTATACGTCAGCCCCATCTCTTGCACCCGCTGTAGCGTCGGGGTGCGAATCTCGCCGCCATAGGGTTCCGGGCCGCCAAAACCGGCGTCATCAACCAGAACGATCAGCACATTGGGAACGTTTTCTGGCGCCTTCGGGCCGGGGATAAAGCTCCAGTCGGCCACCGCTTCATCCATCGTGCGGGCAATCGCCCCGCCAAAAGTCTTGTCGGGGATGGGCAGCACGGTGCGGTCGGGATTGAACTTGCCCCGCGCTTCATTCAGGGCCGCCTTCAGCCCCTGCGCGCCGCTCTCGTCCATTACGGCCACCGATTTGGCTGGCGAGTCGGCCAACGCCTGTTCGGCCGTCAGGCGATCCTCTTCTCGCACGATGGCTAAAATTGCGGCCTGCCCCGGTTTGAGGTTCTGGCCGAGTCCTTCCCCAAGGCTGTCCACCATTTTGTTCTTGGCGAACTTGCCGGCCAGCGCACCGGCGGCCGCGCCAACGGCCGTTGCCGCCAGCAGTGGTGGCGCAAAGAGGCCGACCAACAGGCCAACCCCACCGCCCCATTCTACGCCCTTGCGCCCCATATGGTCACCGGTCTCTTTGACGAGCAACTGCCCCTCCATGTCCTTTTCGACCAGGATCAGGCCGTCACTCTTGACCTTTTTTTCTTTCACCAGTTGGGCGAGTTGGTCAAAATTCTTGGCGGCCGGCTCGGTTTGCATGTAAGCGGCTATGATGACGATATTTTTGTCTTCTTTGCTCATATTATCATCTCCTTTAAAGATGTAGCGCGATTTTGTAAATCGCATGATCGGTTTTCATTTATTTGAGGAGTTCGCACGCCCACGTGCGAACAAGCAGCACGTGGGCTCTCGGCGGCGTCGGCAATCGCGAGCTGGACGCCCTTGGCCTGGCCGTTGAACGCGTTGCCCGTGGGGCCAAAGCAATGATCCCGAACTCACTTCTGTGGA
>JACSSI010000954.1 GCA_014879345.1 Anaerolineae bacterium
ATGATGTTTGAGGGGAAGCCGTTTCAATAGCAGCCAGCAAATAAGAGACAAAGGTATGGAGATCATTGTCGGCATCATCTAGTGAAACCCAAGCGCCGGGCAATCCGCTCGCTTCCAGCCACATACTGGCGAGGATACTTTTGCCATATCCGGCTGGTGCAGAGATAATGGTTAACGGCCGTTCGTGTTCCTGTTCCAGGCGTTCAAGAAGCCCAACCCGAGGTACCAAATCCGGTGTTAGGGGGGGCGGATATAACTTGGTCTTCAGTATTGTCGAGGTGTTAAATAACTTAGATTCATTCATCTGTTTTCAGCAAAAACTTTGCCTAAGTCACGTGTTGGAATATTAGTGCTAGGTAGGTCAAGGAAAAACAAGGAAATATCCGCAAGGAAAGTTTGATGCAATTATGTAGTTTACCAACTCATCTCAGAATTTCAATGTGTTCAGTTGCCAAGCTATTTTGCTGTGGTAATTGCAAGCTGATTTGAACAGCCCGTAAGATATTTTCCCAGACTGCATTACGCATGACTTCTTGTGTATCTGAACGTTGGCTGAGATATTCCCGCCAGTAGGTTATGTTGGCCCGAACAGATGCCGCTAAAGGGGATCCGGCCGTTTCCAATTCATGGTACCAATCCTCATTTTGAATATAATGCCTGGTGAGATTATGGCTGCCATAACGAGGCTGATCCTGGTCGCCTCGCTGTTCAATCAAAAAAAGGGCCAACAACCGTGTTAATGCTGGCCAAAAAGAGGCTTCACTCAAGCCACAGATCGTTTGCAGCTGCGACAGTTCGGCTCCAGCCTAAGCAAACAAGGGCATAATAGACAAAAGCAGCTGCTCCACTGGGGTTAGCACCTGCCACAAGGAATGATACATCCCATCAATCTGTCCCCGATACCCGGCCTGCTGCTGCCAGCTAGCTAATACAAAAGGTAACGGATATGTTCTCGCTAACCCTGCTATCCATTTAATAGCTAAAGGGTGTCCACCAACGGCCTGGTAAATAGCGCTCACAGCTTCATCAGGCAAGGCATGGATCATTGGTCCGCCTGTTGCCATCAGATGATGAAACAGGGCTGCCGCTTCAGATTGGGGCAGTTCGCGCAGCGTTATAGATGACCCCCAGCAAATTATCCCGACCCAGAGTATTGATGGAATCGTACTAAAACCCTTTCAGGACGAGGAAATCTTTGCCGTAATGGCTCGGGAGTTAGGTGTTGCATATGTTTATCGAGATCCACCGGCCACACCCGTACAGCCTGAAGAACCGGAACTCAGCACAAAGATGCTGGCCAATCTATCCCCAGAGCTGCTGCAAGCGCTTAGACAGGCAACATTGGTCGCGGATCGGGAAGCGATCCTGACTGTTATAGAGCGGATTGAGAGACAAGCACCTGAAACCGGAGCAAGCCTGCGCACACTGGTGGATAATTTCCAGATAGATCGCATTTGGAATAGGCTCAATGAAATCGACCACAAAGAAAATGACGACTAAAGAAGATCTTCAGACGAAATCTATCGATATCCTGGTGGTGGATGATTCCATCGCTAGTTTGCGGTTGTTGACTGAAATCCTGACCAAGGAAGATCTCAAGGTTCGTCCAGTCAGGGAGCCGCAGTTGGCCTTTATGTCTGCCTGCGCACAACCGCCGAACCTCATTCTGTTGGATGTCAATATGCCGGATATGAGCGGCTTTGAACTCTGTCGGCGATTGAAAGCGGATGAACGTACCCATAGCGTACCCATCATTTTTGTGAGCGCTATGGATGATTTACGAGAGCGGCTTATGGGATTCGAGGCTGGCGCTGTGGATTACATTACCAAACCGATTCAAGAAGCGGAAGTGTTAGCGCGGGTAAACACGCATCTAAAGCTGCGAAATACACAGTTGCACCTGGAAAAACTGGTTGCTGAAAGAACGGCCGATCTGAATGCACTTTTACAAGAACGCACACAAGCCTTAATCATGGCCGAAGCTCAGATTGATACGTTATTTGAAAATTCTCCACTAGGAATTGGGCTGTCAACCTTTGACGGGAAAATTGTGGCTGTAAACCAGGCCTTGTTAGATATCATGCGTGTTTCAAAAGAAGAATTACTACTGCGAAATGTTACTGATTTCTATGTGGATCCTGCTGAACGCCAGACATTAATAGCTGCAATGCTAGAATCAGGGTTC
>JACSSI010000955.1 GCA_014879345.1 Anaerolineae bacterium
CCTGTGGGCCATCAGCCGGGCGACGCTTTCTATTGCCATCATCGCCGAGAGCGTCAATACCTGGATTACAGACAACATCGGCTACTTTGTTGAGCTGTTGGTTAACGCGCTGTCGGCGCCCTTGGGGGGCATGTTCATCCTGGCCTTGACTGCCCTAGGCTTCTGGTATGCCTTGAACAATATCCTGCCCACCAGCCGTTGGGTAGACCCCAGCAAGCTGTTTAGCTACGGCCTGATTGCCTTCTTTTTCTTTTCCTCGCCCATCGTGGTGGTGGACATGATGGAAGATCTGCGGCAGTCCCTCAACGCCGGCATTGACGCCGCCCTGATTGACGGCGCGGCTGGCGACATCTTTGTCACCACCATGAATGGCACGGACCCCGGTTTGCCAGGAGCCATTCCCGATGTGAACAGTGATGGCGTTGTGGGCAGCTTCGATTTAGTGGCGGCCTTTATGGCGGTGGCCAATATGGACGAACTGGACAGCAGCGAGTTTCCTGTCGATTTTGAAGCGGCCTACTTTCCTTTTGGCGACCCTTCGGGCATTGACTTGAGCGACGAAGCGGATCAGGAACTGGCCAAAGCGCTGGCCAGTGACGGTATTGAACGGCTGTTCTTTGCTTTGGTCGCTATTCCCACGGCCATCGTTGAGCATTTCTTGCGCCTGGCGCTGACCGGTGTCGCCATGTTTCTGTATGCCGGCGTGCCCATTGCCATGTTGTTTGCCTTCTTCGTCTATACCCAGGCCTTTCTGGGGGCGTACCTGAAGCAGTTTATCAACCTGTTCATCGAGACCTTCATGAGCGTCATTATCGTGGCCATCATGATTGGTCTGCTGGTGGCCGCGGCCCAGCAGGGGATTGGTCTCTACATTGGCGCCAGCATCATTACCTTCGTTGTCATTTTGTGGCGCATCAAGAGCGCTTTGAAACTAGGCGCGGCCGCCTTCGATCTCTTTGGCGGAGCCATGCTCACCGGCGGCGCTGGCGGCATGGCGCTGGCACAGATGGGTAAACAAGCTGTCACCGGTACGGTGGCCCTGGCAGGGGCGGCTTTAACGGGCGGCGCGACAGTGGCCGCTGGTAGTGCTGTGCTGGCTTCTGCGGCCGCCCTGCAGGCAGACGGGAACCAAAATGGGGCGTATCTGGGCACAGACCCTGAGAAGACCGATGGTCGGATACGCCAATTGAAGACGATTGCCGGTTATGCCTGGGGCCGGTCAGAAACAGCCCGTCACGTCATTGAAAATGCCCATGAAGCCCGCACGCTGGTGCGCAATTTCCGCGATGGCGAGGTGCAATCTCACGAACCCGATATGCTGGACTATATGCGGGCCGGTTCTTCCATGTCTGGTTTTGGCTCCAGCCCCTGGCTGGCCATGCGCACCTCACCGTCATTGCGCACAGCGTTTGACCAGATAGGCGGCAGTCGTCCCGGCAACCGTGATGCTGTTTTTGACGGGGATGGTGAACCGCTGGCTTTAGTTGAGGGGGCAACCAACACAAGAGTGCAGAGCAACGGCCGTTCTTCAGCCAATCCGCCCCATCGCATAGCAGATGATGATGACAGCCACACAGGTGGCGGCAGGGATGCTCATGCTCATACTCAGGGCGTTAATCGGGATTTACTCAATCGTTTCGCCAGCCTGGAGCAGGCGCTCCATACCTTGACACAAGCTTTGACGCAGCCAGAAACGGCAGTTCAGAGCGGCAGTCGTCGATCTCCAGAAACGGCCAACGGCCCGATCCCAGCCTGGTTGCGTGAAGATGTTGCAGCAACGCCAGATGAGGACACGGTGCAGGATGTCAATGTTGTTAGTGCTGCACCCGATCTAGACCATGACGGGCGTGAAGACAAATACGAGGTTCCTGCTCTTGATAGCCTGGGTACGGTTCGCCTGGAACCCTATCAGGATTCACGCCGCCAGATCATTGGCGACACGCTGGCTCGTTTGGCCGACCCACACTCATTGGCTGGTCAAGCAGCCCATAAAACCTTGGTTCACTATACCGGAGAACGTAATGCCAGCCTGATTCAAACGGCCGTTGCCCAGCACACAGCCGCGACCGTTCAAGAAGCCGCGACCGCCACGGCAGACTTAGTTGCCCAATATCGGCAGCAGGGTTTGAGCGATGCGGAGCAGTTGGCCGCCTTTCAAGGCGGAGAGGCAAATGCGACTCTG
>JACSSI010000061.1 GCA_014879345.1 Anaerolineae bacterium
ACTGGCTTTGTCAATCACAATGTCGATAACATCGTTGAACAGCAAAATACCGGCTATTTGTAATTTTGAAAGCGAATCTAAATGATTTGTGAGGGTTGTTGTGGAGGCTTGCTGTTGCAAGGCTGGGGGGATGACCACAAGGTCGCCTGCCGCTACTTGCTCTTGGATATCTTGCCAGCTTGTTAGCAAAATAGCCCAATTGACGTTTCTTTTTGCCTGGTTGGCGCCAGCGACTACGGTTGTGCTGAGTGGTAGTGCTAAGCGGAGAATATCACCGATATTAATTTCAGTTGGAGTGGGTTGCTTAATCATGATTCCTGTGTTGTGTTCGTTAAATCTTCCTGAATTACAGGCAGACGGATAATAAAGGTTGTTCCCTCGTTGGGGATGCTAACGACGTTAATGTCACCGTCATGTTGCTCTATGATACGATGACTGGTCGCTAAACCCAAACCGGTGCCTTTGCCTGGGTCTTTGGTTGTGTAAAATGGTTCAAAGATATGTTCCGCTTCTGCGGCGGACATTCCTTTTCCATTATCGCGGATTAGCACTTGAATGCAATAGTTCTCAACAACTAAACATGTTGTGATTTCGATTTGACGATTTTCTGACCGATTTTCTACGGCGTCGCGGGCGTTGACTAGTAAATTTAGCCAAACGCTTTTGAGGTGTTCCCAACTGGCTGTGAGTTCTGGTAAATCTGTGGCGAAGTTTTGTATGACTTTGATGTTGGCTGTTTGTAGTTGATAGCTAACGAGGTCTAGCGCTTGTTTGATGGATTTGTTTATTTGGTTGGGGGTGAATCGGTATTGTTCTTGACGGGCGAAGTCTAATAGTCCACGTACGACTTTGGTGGCCCGTTCTCCTGCCAGTGCAATGAGTTCAACGGCTTCGTAGTTTTCGTCTTCGGGGGGGATGAACATTTTGAGCATTTCGGCGTTGGCGTTGATGGCGGTGAGGGGGTTGTTGATTTCGTGGGCGACGCCAGCGGCTAGTTGCCCTATGGCGGCGAGTTTGCCTGCCTGGAGGAGGGAGCTTTCCATTTGGCGTTCGTCGGTGCGGTCTTGCCAGAGGATGACGGCGCTGGCTGAATCGGCTTTGCTGCCGGGAACGGGATAGGCGTTGACTTCCCACTCGCGGAGCAGATGGTCTTCACCTTGCCATTTGACGGACCAACCTTGTGCTTCTTTGTGTGTGAGGCTGGCGGCGACCTGGCAATGGGGACAGGGTGTTTCTCGTTGGTAGAAGGCTTTATAACAAACCTGGCCGGTGTGTTCAGTGGGTGTGGGTTGTTGGTCGATTTTGCTGCGGTTGATGGCGACGAGCTGCCATTGGTTGTTGATGGTGTAGATGGGATGGGGTATGCCGTCGATGAGTGCTTGCAAGGTGTTGCGGCTTTCTAGCAGTTCTTTTTGGCGTAGGCGGATGCGCTGGAACATCCATGCGTTTTGGATGGCTTCGCCGACTGAGATGGCTAATGAGGCGAATAGTTCGAGGTCTGTTTCTGTGAAACGGCCGTTTTTCTTGTTGTAGCCTGCTATGATGCCTACTGAATGACTGCGCACGACGATGGGCGCTGCCAGGAGGGTGGAGACGGTTGTGCTCGGTGGCGCATCGATCCGTTGGTCATAGCGGGTATCTGTCCAGGCGTCGTTGAGCAGGGCTGCTTTTTGCTTGACGAATACTTGCCCAAGGAAGCCCTGGTTGGGAATGATGGCCGTGTAGGTTTGGGGTGTATAACGGCCGTTTCCCCCAGCAACTGCCCGACAACGCAACCGTCCCCCTTCGAGCATGTAAGCGGAGACAGAATCTAATTCAAAGACTTGTTGTGCGCCGGTAACGGCCGTTGTCAAAACATCTTGTGTCTCCAAAACCGTTGCTAATTCTTGCCCGATATGATTTAAGAAAGAAAGTTGTTGGCTTTGGCGTTGTAACTGTTTTTCAAGCTGTTGGGTGCGTAAAATCGTTTTGACACGCGCCAGCAGCTCCTTGGGATAAAACGGCTTGGTAATATAATCATCTGCACCGGCAGAAAGTGCTTCCACCTTCTCCTCACTGCCAGCCGCCGCCGTCACCAACACCACCCGCGTATAGCGCAGCACCGGATGATCACGAATCCAGTTCAGCACCTCCAATCCAGAGATACCAGGCATACGCATATCTAAAAGCACCAAATCTAATTCAATTTGCTCTGCCAGCAGTTTCTCCATAATCGCAATTGCTTCTTCGCCAGTGGCAGCTAAAGAGACATCATACCGCTCTTTTCTGACTAAAAAATCAGAAAGCGATTCTGCGATTTCAGGCTCATCATCAACGAGCAAAATTCTGGCTGGCGCTTCTGCAACAGGGTGCATAATCTTCTATCCACATAGACAAAAGAATAGGATTGAAGATCGAAAACAGGTGATCCTCAATCCTATTTATTGAAATAGCTTCGTTTAATCAGGTAGTAGCCGCAGATGAAAACGTATAACCATGCCCTTGAATGGTACGGATATAAATCGGATCACTCGGCACAGGTTCAATCTTTTCGCGCAAGTTTTTGATATGCGCACGGACTAATTCCGGGCTGCCCGTATCACGAGGATAATCCCACACATCTTGCAGCAGTTGTTGACTGTTAAACACCTGATCAGCGTGACTCATAAGATGGTACAACAAATCAAACTGCACATTGGTTAGCAAAGCGGTGCCATTTGGCGCCATGACTTTAAAGGTGCGGCAGTCTAGTGTCACATTGCCAACGACCACTTCAGTTGGCGGCTGCTGAACCGTCTTCACCGGATTCATGCGCCTTAAAATAGCTTTTACCCGCAATTGCAATTCTTCCATGTTAAAAGGCTTGCTCAAATAATCATCTGCGCCAGCCCGGAAGCCTTCGATCTTATCTTCATCCTTTGCCTTTGCTGTTAAAAACAAAACAGGCAATTCTGTTAGCAATGGATCGCCACGAATTTGACGGCAAACTTGATAGCCGTCAGCGCCGGGCATCATAATGTCTAAAATGAACAAGTCGGGACGATGACGACGAGCGATTTGCAATCCTTCGGCACCACTGTTGGCAACCATTACTTGATAGCCATACAGTTTTAACGCACGTTGTAATGTCCGAGAGACGAGTTCGTCATCATCAATAACTAAAATTGTGGCCATGAGACTACCTCCACATGAATTGAGTGTTCCTGCTAATTGATGGATGTGGCACGGTTGAAACAGGATCAACACGGGGTGGGAATTAGCATGTATCTAATATTTCAGCCTGCCATATATGCTTACATACAATGTATTATGTGAACATACCGAGAATAGTATAGCAGATTTTAAAGGGAACTGTACTATGCGAGAAAAAGACGGTGGTTATTTCAGGGGGAAGAAAGTCCTGATTTTTAATTTTGTCTAAAAGGGTGGTGGTATACGGGGTAAAAAAACGGGGATTAGAAGAAATATCTCTTCTAATCCCCGAAAGAAAAGCACCTAAAGCAAGAGTTGCAGAGGTTGTTCCAAGATACCTTTCAAGGCTTGCATAAACTGGGCTGCTTCTGCGCCATCGGTGACACGGTGGTCAGCAGAGATGGTCGCTTTCATGCGCCAGCCGACTGCCAATGCACCATCGACAACGACGGGAACTTGCTTGGCGGAGCCAACTGCCAAAATGGCAGCATCAGGTGGGTTGATGATAGCCACAAAATGTTCGACATCAAACGCGCCCAAATTGCTGACGGTGAAGGTGCTGCCATCTACATCTTCTGGTTTGATTTTGCCTTCACGAGAGCGCAGAATCATGTCGCGGTTATCCGACGCCACTTGTGCCAGAGGAGACAGGTCTGTGTTTTTCTGAACGACGGTTAATAAGCCACCTTCAACGGCAACGGCCGTTCCCACATGAATCCGGTTGTGACGCACAATCTTGTCGCCAGCAAAACTAGCATTCAGATTGGGGAACTGGCGCAAAGCCAACGCTGTTGCCTTCACAATCATGTCATTAACCGAGACCTTGACACCCTTTGCTTCCAACGCAGCATTCACCTGCTGACGCAAATCCATCACCGGCCCCATATCAATTTCCGTTGTCACATAGAAATGCGGTACAGTCGTCTTGGATTCCACCATCCGGCGGGCAATCGCTTGGCGCAAGCGACTGGTTGGAATTTCTTCCGTTTCTGGACCAGTCGGCACAGGCGTAGCAGAAAATGCAATCGGAGCAGCAGCTTGTGTCGCTGACTGTGGTGAAGCCAGATAAGCCTCCACATCACTTTTACGAACACGACCATCTGCACCAGAGCCATTCACCTGACTCAAATTGACATTATTTTCTTTTGCAATCCGGCGGGCAACCGGTGTTGCCTTCACACCCCCAGGAAACTCACTGGAAACGACCGGGGCAACGGTCGGGGCGGAGGCTGTCGGCGTCGCCGGTTCAACTTTTGGGGAGTCTGCTGCCGATTCTTCCTCATCACCGCCACTGCTGGCGAGCATTTCAGAAATATCCTCACCTTCCTGGCCGATTATAGCCATATCTGCCCCCACAGGCACAACCGCGCCTTCATGTTGCAGATGTTTGAGCAAAATGCCGGTATCAAACGCTTCCAGTTCCAACGTCGCTTTATCAGATTCGATTTCCGCAACAATGTCCCCTTTTGTGACCTGATCGCCTTCCTGTTTGAGCCAGGCGACCAAAACAGCTTCGCGCATATCAAAGCCCAACTTGGGCATGACGATAAATTCAGCCATTATAAAATCTCCTTCACGGCCGCAATCACGCGGTCTTTGTTGATCAACGCTTGCTGCTCCAAATCTGCGGAGTAGGGCAGTGGCACTTCAAACTGAGCCACACGCTTAATCGGTGCATCCATGTAGTCGAACCCTTCTTCCTGCAAACGGGCAGCCACTTCTGAGCCAATGCCGTAAGATTTGTACCCTTCTTCAACAATAACAGCTTTGAAGGTTTTCTGGAAGGATTTTACCACAGGCCCCATATCCAGCGGACGTAATGAGCGTAAGTCAACCACTTCAGCGCTGATACCTTCACGGGCAAGTTGTTCGGCCGCTTCCAACGCAATTTGTAAGCCTTGGGCGTAACCAATAATAGTAATATCGGTGCCTTCCCGTTTCACGTCGGAAACGCCTAGCGGCACAGTGTAATCACCTTCTGGCACTTCGCCGCGAACCTGATAGAGCGTGGCATGTTCGATGAACAGGACTGGGTCGTCGATACGGATTGCTTCTTTGAGCATCCCTTTAGCATCGTAAGGTGTTGCCGGGGAAACAACCTTTAAGCCAGGGAAGTGGGCAAAGATAGCATCTGGTGTGTGGCTGTGGGTGGCGCCCAATTGGCGGCCACCACCACCAGGGGCACGGAAGACCACAGGCGCACGCATCTGGCCGCCAAACATATAGTGAACTTTAGCGGCATGATTGACCATTGCATCCAGAGCCAGGAAGGCAAAGTTAATGGTCATGAATTCGGCGATGGGACGTAAGCCGTTCATGGCCGCGCCAGTAGCAGCGCCACCGATGACCATTTCTGAGATAGGCGTATCTTTGATACGTTTGGGACCAAATTCATCGTAGAAACCACGAGTCACGGCGTAAGTGCCGCCCCAAACGCCAACTTCTTCCCCCATAATGAATACATTTTCGTCACGATGCATTTCTTCGCGTAGGGCATCGCTGATTGCTTGTCGCATTGTTATTAAAGCCATTGTTATTCTCCGCTTAATAAACGTTCGCTTTTTGGTTTGTAGTACGCACTTTAGTGTGTACGGGTTAAAGCCAGCACTACGAACCTGGGAACGTTTTTAGTCTTCTACGTAAATGTTGGTAAATAGCTCTTCGTAAGCGGGGAAGGGTGATTCCTCAGCAAAACGAACCGCTTCGTCCATCTCTTTGGCGACGGCTTTGTCAATGCCATCCAGTTCTTCTTGGGTAGCGACACCATCTTTCAAGATGCGGCGTTCCAGGATACCGATGGGATCATCTTCCTGCCATTTTTCCACTTCATCTTTGGTGCGATAGCGCAGCGGATCGCCCATGGAGTGCCCTTCAAAACGGTAGGTGAGCAGTTCCAAGAATTGGGGGCCTTTGCCTTCACGGATGGCTTTCAACGCTTCTTGTGTGGCTTCATACACTTCAAATACGTCCATACCATTGACTTGTTTGCCTTCCATGCCATAGGCTTTTGCTTTGTCGACCATGCGGATGACAGCAGAGGCGCGGTCAACGGCCGTTCCCATGCCATATTGATTGTTTTCAGCAATGAACAGGACGGGTAAGTTCCACACACCAGCCAGGTTCATTGATTCATGGAAGTAGCCAATGTTGGTGGAGCCATCACCGAAGTAGCAGAGGCAGGCGTTATCTGTACCTTTGTATTGTTCTGCCAGGGCAATGCCGGTTGCCAACGGAACGTGGCCGCCAACGATGGCGTAACCACCCCAGAAACCACGCGGCACATCGGCCAAATGCATAGAGCCGCCTTTGCCTTTGCTGACACCAGTCGCTTTACCAAGCAATTCAGCCATGATTGGCCCAGTTTCTGAACCGACGCAAATAGCGTGGGCATGGTCGCGGTAAGCCGTGATAACGTGGTCGCCCTCTTGACGCGCACCGATTGTGCCAACGGCTACAGCTTCCTGGCCGATGTATAAGTGAAGAAAACCGCCAATTTTGCCCAGACTATAAAGTTCAGAGCAGCGTTGTTCAAACAGACGAATGAGAACCATTTGTCGGTACCATTCTAATAATATCGCTTTTTCCATCTATATCTCCTTAGGAATGAACGCGGTTAACTGTTTTGCCGCGTAGATTGTTTGATTTTAAGTTGTACCATGGAGGTTGCCATGGTTGGTTTTTTAAGCAAGAACAATCGGCATGATTTGCCGACGTGTCCCATCGTGGCTCCGAGACATTGTCAAAAAGCAGCATCACATTTTTGGCGATGCCACCAACAGATTGCAACACTAACTTGTGGCTATCGTTGCGGAATTTCTCTAGTAAAGAAGCAGGACAAAGCGAATTGTACCGAAAAAACGCTATCCTGAAATACCAATGATCATCACCGGGATATCAATATCTGAAACGCCTCGATGTTCCAAGTCCCATACAAACTGCTCAAAATAAGATACACCAGTTGACATGTTTAGTGCCAATTCCTTTAACGGTACAATTTCAATTCCTGCATCAATAAAATCTTCATTGTGAAAGATGGTCATTTTGGCACAAACGTTGTAAACCATAAAAGCATATTTACCAAATTGCACTTCAACACCGAGCCTGTTTTTAACAAAGTCCATTTCTCGGTAGGCATTTTTTGTTTTAGTTCGTGGAGAATAATTTGAGGTATAGAACTCAGTAGGATAATCACAAAGAACACGATTATTTGCGTCCCAGCCAAGTGATACAAATTCTTTTTTGAATGCCTTATTTAAGGAACTTGGTTTGAAAAGAAGTTTACCAGGCATTGTTTTTTCTGCGCTAACTTTTGTTTTATATGGGATAGCGTCAGCGGTTCCGATGACTTTTATAACTTCGGCTAACTGATGACCATAATTTGCTTCAATTACCGCTTGTCCGTTATTAAAAGAATAGATACCACCGATTATCATTTGTATTCCTCTTGTTTCTCCAATAATAGTTTTTGTTGAACAAGAGTATCCCATTCAGGTGGTCGACTGGATACTTTTTCTTTTCCAGTTGGTTTATGTACAGGCTTACCCAATGGTCTTATGCTCAGTGTACCATTTAAGAAGGAGTCTATTCTTTGTTGAGCAATTTCGACATAGTTTGATTCTTGTTCACTGCCAAATGCTATTCGATTATGTTTGACAGCCGCTATTAGAGATGAACCAACGCCAGCATAAGGATCAAACACCACATCTCCTTCGTTAGTTAGAGCCAGAACACATCTTTCTACTAATTCAATGGGAAATTGGCATGGATGGGATGTTTTTTCTGGGTGATTCGATTTTACATTTGGAATTTCCAAGAATCCTTCTTCCCATTCTTGGCTTATAAGCTGCCAAACATCTGAAGGATTTTTGCCGTTAGGGTTACCTGATGGTTTTCCTTTATTTGGGCCTTTGTAGTGCCGTTTGCCAGGATATTTTGAAGGCACTCTCACAGGGTCTAAATTAAAGGTGTAATCAGCAGACTTTGTAAACCATAACAATGTTTCATACCTACCTGAAAAACGCTTTTTTGTGTGCAATCCATGGCCAAAATGCCAGATAAGCCTGTTTCTCAACTGATATCCTAGTTCTTTAAAGATTGGATAATAATAAATGTCTAAAGGATAAACTTCACCTTTGCTCACATAATTTCCCACTTGCCAACAAAGGCTGCCGTCAGGGCGTAAAATACGATACATATTTTCAATTGTTTGTTGTTGTAAATGTAAATATTTTTCAATAGATACTTTATCTTCATATTCTTTGCCTAAATTATACGGAGGAGAAGTAATGATGAGCTTCACAGAAGCTGTAGGCAATGTATTGATGAAGTTGTTTACATCGCCATTGAAAATAACAATATCAGCATCGTTTCTGAACTCTGAGGATATCGTTTTAGGTTGTGCGAAAAGACCATGTTCCATTTATTGATCATCCTTTGTAAAAATCGCCTACGCTAACCCGTTTTTGTGATGTATGTAAACAAATTAGAAGGTTTTTAAGGCGACTTCGATACGATTATATATCAAAGGGAGATGTATTTAAAAAGAACAGTATGATAATAAATAGTTTGTTAAGGTTGATGGTTAACGATCTGCTATTTCTAGCGTTATTGGATCGGACTCGGTGATGGTAACGGCCGTTCCTTGCATATCTACTGACAAAATCCAGCGCCGACTGGCTAACCCATGCTCTTGGAAAACGGCTGCCGCTGCCTGCCCGATCTGTTCATGGTTTTCAGGGGTGAAGGCAATAAGACTGGGGCCGGCCCCGCTGAGTGCCACGGCGGCTGCGCCCGCTTCTTTGGCAGCGTTCATAGCATCGGCCATGCCCGTGATAAGCGGGATGCGATGCGGCTGGTGGAAACGGTCTTGCATGGCGACGGCTAACAGCTCGTAATTGGCTGTTTCCAAAGCACGGATGAGCAAGGCGATGTGGCTGGTGTTGAAAATGGCATCTTGCAGTGATAATTCCCGGGGGAGTGCTGCCCGTGCTTCAGTCGTGGGCAGATTGTAATCTGGTAAGACCAGGACTACATCCATTTGAGGCATGTCGATTTGCTCAATGAGCAGGCCACCATCTTCTTTCACCCCCAAAACGAGACCGCCATAAATGGCTGGAGCGACATTGTCGGGATGCCCTTCCAGGTCTGTGGCGATTTGCAAGATGTCAGCGCGAGTGAGCGGGTCGCCTAAAATGGCATTGGCGCCAAACAGACCAGCCAGAACGGCCGTTGAGCTGCTGCCCAAACCGCTGCCTATCGGAATCTCATTTTCTTGTTGAATGTGCAGACCAGAGGGATATTTGCTGAAACGGTCGAAAATGAGCCTGGCCGATTGCCATACCAGGTTGCTTTCATTGGCAGGTACTTTGTGCGCATCTTCGCCGGTTGCAGCGATGGTGAGGCCGGGCGTTCCTGTAACGCTGAATGTGACGGTGTGATATAGGCTGAGAGCCAATCCCAGGCAATCAAAACCTGGCCCAAGATTAGCAGATGTAGCGGGAATTTTGACAGTTACTTGCATCATTCTCTTTGAGGCGGGTATGGAATTTGAATCACTTTTTGCCAGTTTGAGAAAAGCGGGGTGGTTAACCTGCTTCCTCTTACCTATAATCACTCAACTAACGATTTTACGCCAATTGGCATAATCCGCCGATTGGTTATTTTGTGAGAGTTCAACGTCTTGACGAGAAACGATCTTATCAACCTTGCACAGATTCCTGGCCCTCGTGAAAAACGAATGGCGCTGCATGTTTCCCCGGCCGCAGAACGTGCCATTTGCCAGGGACATCCCTGGGTATATGAAAGTGGCATCATAAAGGCGAAGGGAAACGGCCGTTCTGGAGACATCGCCGTTCTCTTTTCCCCCAAAAATAAATTTCTGGCAGTTGGCTTGTATGATCCGCACGCGCCGATTCGTGTGCGCGTGCTGCATCAAGGTAGTCCGGCCACCATTGATGAGGCGTGGTGGCAGGCTCAGGTAATAAAAGCTGCCCAGATTCGGCAGCCGTTATTGGCGACAAAGACGGATGGCTACCGGCTTGTGCATGGCGAAAACGATGGCTTTTCTGGCTTGATTATCGACAGGTATGCCGATACGTTCGTGGTGAAGTTGTACACGACAGCGTGGATGCCGCATTTGCCGGGCATCGTGAAAGCCCTGGACGAAGTGGCTCACCCAGAACGCATCGTTTTCCGCCTTAATCGCTCTGTGGCACAGTATCCTGATGAGCTTTTTGGCTTGCAAAACGGCGCCATTTTAGGCGAACCATTGACGCGCCCCGTACAGTTTCAAGAAAACGGCTTGTGGTTTGCTGCTGATGTAATTGAAGGCCAAAAAACAGGCTTTTTTCTCGACCAACGGGAAAATCGGGCACGGGTGGAAGCCTTATCCGCAGGCAAGTCGGTGTTGAACGTATTTGCCTACAGCGGCGGTTTTTCGCTCTATGCGGCACGAGGTGGCGCCACCGAAGTTGCCAGCCTGGACATCAGCGAACCAGCATTGCAAGCGGCCACTTACAATTTTACGCTCAACATGGCGAATCCAGCCGTAGCCGCCGCCAAACACGACCTTCTTTTGGGCGATGCGTTTGCCCAGATGGAGGATTTGCGGAGAAACGGCCGTTCCTTCGATATGGTCATCATTGACCCGCCCTCTTTTGCCAAAAAGCAGGCTGAAGTAGAACGGGCGTTGGGGGCGTATCGGCGGTTGGTTAAATTGGGATTGGCGGTGCTGCGACCGGGTGGTACGCTGGTGATGGCCTCTTGTTCCAGCCGCGTCACGGCTGAGGCATTTTTTGAGATGGTGGGTGACACGGCTGCGGGGGAGAAACGGCCGTTGCAAGAAATCGAGCGCACTTACCATGCCCTGGATCACCCCATCACCTTCCCCGAAGGCGCTTACCTCAAATGCCTGTTCGCCAAGGCATAAAAAAACGGTTGTTGAGCATTTACCCAACAACCGTTAACAATTTACAAATTCAACAGTTCACCCATTAATTATTTTTACGATTCAATATCCACAACGGCCGTCATGCCCCATCGCAGCGGTAAATCGGGAGCCGCATCCAGGTCAATCGTCACCTCATAAACCACATCGCCACGAGATTCACTCGCCATCAGCGCCACATTGCTGACAGTGCCAGCAACCGTTTCACCTGGAATCGCGTCAAAGCTCACGGTGGCACTGTCACCTTCGTTGACAAACGCCACATCCAGTTCGGTCAGGTCGGTGGTTTTGACAAGCCATCTTGAAAAGTCGGCCATCGTTACCACCGGCACACCAGCGCCGACCAGTTCGCCCACATTGGTATTGATGCGGGAGACGGTGCCGTCAATGGTAGAGGTAAGTGTCATACGCGCCATCATCGTTTCGGCAGAAGCGAGTCCGGCTTCGGCGGCTTTTACGCCTGCTTCAGCCTGGGTGACAGCCGCTTGCGCCTGAGTGACGGCCGCTTCCGCAATTTCCACACCCACCTGCGCTTGCAAAACACCGACTTCAGCAGCCGCGATTTGTTCGGGGGTAGCGCCAGCCAGCAGTAAATCGAGCTGTGCCTGGGCAATCGCACGTCCTGCCGTTGCCAGGGCAACGCCACCTTGTGCCGCTTGTTGTTGGGCGGCGGTTGGGCCTGCCAGTAACGCATCTAAACCAGCCTGGGCGGCGGCTTGATTTTGCTGTGCTGCTTGTAATTGAGCGCGGGTATTTTCTTCTACGGCGCCATACAAAGGACAAACTTGACCACCACCGGGTTTGTCGAAACAGGTGTCGATGATGGTGTCGTATTGTTCTTGAAGCGCCTGGGTTTGGGCGGCAGCGGCAGCGACTTGGGCTTCAGCAGCACGGATTTGGGCATTGGTGCCGACATTGAGAGCGGTGTCCCGTTGTCCGGCGGCCTGGTTGATTTGGGATTGGGCGGCGGCAACTCGCGCTTCGGCGGCGGCAATCTCTTCAGGACGGGGGCCAGCTTTTGTCAACGCCAAATTGGCTTCGGCGGCGGTTACTTGTGTTTGGGCGGTCGATACCCCTGATTCAGCCAGCGCCAGTTGGTTTTGTGCCAGATTCAAGGCAGCCTGGGCAGAAACAACTCGTGCTTCTGCTTGCTGCACAGCCAGGGCCACATCGTCTGATTCCAGGCGGATGAGGGCATCACCAATGGCAACGGTGTCGCCTTCGTTGACCAGGATTTCGGCAACTGTGCCCCCTGTCTGGAAGCTGAGGTTCACGTCGAAAAGCGGTACGACTGTGCCTTCTGAGCTGACCAGTCCGCCTTGGGCAGCGGGTGCTGCCTGGACGTTGGTTTGTGCCGTGATGAGGAGAACGGCCGTTAACAGAATCATCAAGCTTGTCAATAATCGTTTGTTAGTCATTTCAAAATTCCTTATCAATCGTCAATCTAAAATCAACAATCGTTAATCCTTATTGGCTCGTATCTACCGTTACAAAAGC
>JACSSI010000956.1 GCA_014879345.1 Anaerolineae bacterium
AAAAAGCAAATTTAACGATGGACGACGTTGCGCTCATCGTGCCGCATCAGGCCAATACGCGCATTATTGAAGCGGCTGCCAAGCGCTTGAAAATAGACACCGATAAATTTTTTGTCAATGTGGCCTCGACGGGCAACACATCAGCCGCCTCCATTCCCCTGGCATTGTGTGAAGCCATCGAAAAAGGCAAACTGAAACCGGATGATAATGTGGTTTTTGTGGGTTTTGGTGGCGGGCTGACGTGGGCGGCATCTGTTTTGAAATGGGATGTGACACCGCCAGATGTGCCGCGCTTGGACAGGGAATGGAAACGGGCGCGATATATTGCCGCACGCAGCCGATCTAAGGCACGGCGGTGGCGGCGACATATTGGTGCATACCTGGCGGGTTCGCCCACTCCTGATGCTCGCTTGAAGCACGCAAAAAGGCGGCCCGAGGAAGAAGCACAAGAGACGCCAGATTCAGAGAAATAGGCTGTTTATCCGCAGATGATGCAGAACCTGTCTTGAGATTGCCACCTTGCCACTCGTCTTTCAAAGATGCCCGTGCTAAGATTCTGGCATGACTAACAATATTACATTTATAGACAAGATTCGTAGTAAGCCGCTGCCGTGGTTGGTGCTGGGGGGATTGATAACGGCCGTTCTCTTTCTCCTTTATCTCGCCCCTGAAGAAGCCACACTTGGCACTGGTATCCGCACCGTCTACATCCACGTGGCGCTCACCTGGACGGGCATGGCGGGATTCATTTTGGCGGGGCTGTTGGGGCTGGTCGTGCTGGTTACTGGCAATGAAAAACTAGTCCGCTGGATGCAAACGTTGGGCTGGACAGCCTTTGGCTTTTACGTGGCAGGGGTAGCGATGAGTGCTATTGCCTCCAGAGTCAATTGGGGCGGCATCTTCTGGCAAGAACCGCGCATGGCGGCTGCTTTTAAAAGCCTGGCGATTGCTACCATTATTATGGTGCTGAATATGTGGATTCCCCAAGTGCGGGTGCGTGGTTTACTGCAAGCCATTATTCCCGTGACTGTCGCCTGGATCACCTATACCGCGCCCAAAGTGCTCCATCCCACCAATCCTATCTTTTCTTCTGAAGCGACTGGCATCCAATTTGCCTTTATCGGCATGTTCCTCTTGTTTGCGGCCATTGCTGCCTGGATTGTGTGGCGGTTAGTTGATAGGTCGGGTTAGTTGATTAGTCGGTTAGTCGGTTAGTCAGATAGTCAATGGCTACCCAACTATTTGACTAACCGACTACCAGACTACCAGACTACCAGACTAACCGACTACCAGACTACCAGACTACCAGACTACTTGACTGCTTTGGCTATGTGTTGAACGATCATTTCCTCGTCTACGACACCTTCCACATGCACACGGCCGTTTATGACCAAATGCGGCAAGTTGTAAACTGAATATTTCCACAGAGCCTGAGGGAAATTGTCGCCCATGATGAGGGTGCTGCGGATGTGGCTGTTAACGGCGGCCATGTTGAAAATGGGTTGGGCCATTAGCGCACCTGTTTCATCATCAACGGCCGTTATCAATTCCAGTCTTACCTCATCAGCCAACTTATGCAGTTGAATGCGCGTTTTCGCTTCCATCGTAGAGCCTTGGAAGGAGACCGCTTGCATGGCGGTGATAAACGAAGTCATCTGGTAGCCAGAAGGCAGCCCCACGATGCGCACGCCCACATCCACATACGCTTCTTTCGTGCCGCGCATCACACCGATGACCGGCCAGTAAGGGTAATTGATGCGCTGGGGCAGCATTTGGAACTGGATCACATCAAAGTGATCAGCCAGTGTGCGGCATAGTCTCGCCGCCTCTTTTTCGCGTGGACTGGCGCTTTCATCGCCCCACACAATCAAATAAAGCGGTTCAGGTAAGTGTTCTATAAAACTGGGCAGTTGCGCCCAGGTTTCGTCGTCAAAAATTTGTTGTTCGTCGCTCATTATCATTTTCCTCGGCGGCGATTTATAATCGGCAAACGCAGAATTAGCAAGAAAGGCTTTGGTTTTTCATACAAAGGCGCAAAGGACGAAAGGGATAAAGTTTTTATAAGTTCTTTATTTCTTTGTCTCTTCGTTCCTTTATATGAAGTGGGGTAACTACTAAGTCTCTCGAGAAAGACCTGTCAGGTTTGGCCTGGTTAGATATTTATCTCTCGAGTAA
>JACSSI010000957.1 GCA_014879345.1 Anaerolineae bacterium
GCAATGCGCCCCGATTGGTGCAGCGTGGCGGGTGATTGGAACTCAAGCGTATCCATTTCCGAATGGTACGTATCCCAACATTGTTGAGCGTATTCAGGGGGGCAGATTTCGCCAAAGCCGATGGCAGGGATGCCCGCCGCTACCAGTGGTCCTTGATCCCACATGGAGATCGGCACAGCCTGGGTGAGTAACTGCTCGTAGGTTGGTTTCATCGCTGGCACCCAAATATCACCAGCGGCACGGGCGGCTTCTTGTGCGGTACGTTGCAGCCAAAGCGGCCCCACATCGTTCAGTTGGCCGGTCGATGACATACGAACGCCTTCATAAAATTCTTTGCCCAGGTTATCGAGCGAGAAAGCGGCGATGATTTGGTCGGGGTTGGGATGCGTTTCCACAAAATGACCGCTGCCCAACATGCCATATTCTTCCCCGTCGGTGGAGAGGAAGGTGAGCGTGTAGGCCGGTCTGCCTTCTGCTGCAAAAATGCGCGCCAGTTCCAGCATGATGGCGATGCCGGAGCCATCATTGTCTGCGCCTTGCGTGGTGCCAGAGAACTGATCGAGGTGAGCCAACACCACAATTTCTTGTGCCGATTCACCGGGCAGCGAACAGACTACATTATTAAGCGGCAGCGGCTGGCTGAAATTGATGACTTCCCACTCCTGCATGGTGCAAGTCAGTCCCATTTCAGTGAACTGGATTTGCAGCCAGTCTGCCGCCAGCCTGTTGTTGGGCTGGCCACTGTCTCGGTCGGGGAACTGGGTGACGAACTCGGTTTCGGTGGCGAAGACTTGTTCGCCATCTAGTTTGAGGGTAGTCGGGTCGTAGTTGATGTCTGGGTTCGGCTCAGTGGCACAGCCAACCAGACCCAACATAATGAGACAAATGATGATGAGTGATTTGAACGCATTCACAGCAGCCTCCTTCCCGTGGCGGGATGCAAAAATATCGGACGATATCAAACGGCCAATACGATGCCAACAGATACGACTTGGATGAGAAATCGGAGAATTGAATGAGGTTTAAATATGAGGTCGCGATGGTCAGCGGCTCACCCAATATCAGTATAGCATATCGTTTTCAGGTTCTGTTGGTTGTGAGCATCAGCATATTGATGTGTGACAACTGAACCCAGCATAGCGATAGTGAGGTCGAACAAGAATAGGGCAGCACTTAAATTCGCTTAAGTGTTGCTTAAAATTGAGTAACGGCCGTTCCCAAATGAGAACGGCCGTTACTCCCCAATAATCAGCCAACGACAGAATTCCTTGAAAATAAGCTATTTTGCAAAAGCACTGACGATAGCCGGATTCAAAACGTTTAAGGCTTCCCCAATGGCTGTATACGCCAGGCTAAAGTTAAAATCACCCATGTCTCCGCCATCGACACAGGCCAGGTAAGCGGGACGAGTCCGGTCAAGAGCATAGATGAACGAAATGAAATAGACGAAGTCGATTTCTTCCCAATCGCCTGGCACGTCTTTGAAAAATATGCCAGAGTACAAAATATTGTTGTACGCGCTGACATAATTGCTGCAAGCGACAGCATCCCCCCCTTTTGCGGCATCCAGATTGGCTCGCATCGTGTTCAGCGATGATTGGTTGATGACCATGTGGCTGCGGAGTGCGTCAGCATCAAACGGTTTTTTCGGGAAAGTGCCTAAAATTTCATTGGGATTGGAAATGTAGGTAAAGGTGACGAACTCTTCTGCAGTCGCGTCTTCAGCGGCGGGGGTAGCAGTTGGAGGAGGTGGCTGCGGTGCAGTTGTGGCTGGGGGTGGATTGGTCGGCTCTGGGAAAAGGGTTGGTGTGGGCGTGTTGGCCGGTGTGGCCGTGGGCGTTTGGGTGGGCGTCTGAGTGGGTTTAGCGGTGGCGGTTGGTGTTTGGGTTGGTTCAGGCGTGGCGGTGGCTGTTTCTGTAGGCAGCGGCGTGGCGGTGGGGGTAGTGGTGGGAACCGGCGTACTGCTGGGTTTTGGGGTGTTGGTGGCTGGATTGGGCATTTCAGTTGGCTCTGCTTCGGATGCGTCACTGATGGTTGTAGGGGCGTCGCTGGAACAAGCCATAAAATTTGCTGCCAGGCCCAGTAATAAAATTAATATTAGCGACATTGGTAAATGCTTCATAGATGATTTCATCGACTTCCTCCCGACGTGTCATTTCAAATTGTGGTATAA
>JACSSI010000958.1 GCA_014879345.1 Anaerolineae bacterium
ACTTTCCCACACAGACTCCGCTTCTCCCGTCACCACCGCATCCACATACTGCAAGGCTTCCTCAGCAGAATAAGTGACATGGGGGCCGCCAGCCACCACCACCTTGCCCCGCGCCCGAAAAGCAGATGCTAAACGGTACGCTTCATCGGCAAAGCCGGTAAAAAAGGAAAGCGCGATTAAATCAGCGTCTGTGTCTAAATCAACTGGCTCGACCTGTTGGTGGATGACACGCACCTCATGGTGTGGCGGCGTGAGGGCGGCGAGGTAAATGCCGGTGACGGGCGGGACAAAATTGGTCTCATGCCCCTGTTTGTAACGAGGCACATACACGATCACGATGTCAATTTTCATACATGCTGCTCCTGCAAATGTGGGTTTTCAAAACAGTTTGTTCCACGATAGCAAAAGGTAGCCCGGCAATCAAGCACCTGGGTGGGGGGTGATTTTGCCTGCTGTGGAAACGGCCGTTATCCTTTATACTATTCTCTAGCCTGGACAAGCCATAACCTTTTTGGTTATGGCATCAAATGAGCGCGAATGAACGCGAAAAAAATTTGCGCCAATTCGTGTTAATTCAATGAAAAATCCTTGTTTTTTGTACACGACGTTCCGTGATAAGTTACTAAACAGCGAGGTGGCATATGAAAGAAAAATTCAGTCCTGCAAGTGCAAACGAATTAGCAAACACAGCAAATCAAGATGGCAGTATCGCCGGATTTTGGCGCGGTTTCTGGCACGGTCTCATTTTGCCCGTCACCTTTATCATTTCCCTGTTCAAAGAAGATGTGGGCGTTTATGAAACGCACAATAACGGGAACTGGTATAACTTTGGCTTTCTTCTGGGATTGATGATTGTATTTGGCGGCAACCGCAGTGGCGGCAACCGCAGCGGTGTCAGCACGGCAGCCAATAAACAAATCAACCCTGCCAAAGATGAATGAGACATCTCGCCTCATTGGGATGAGACGGGCAGGGGAAGGGCAGGGGACGCTCAGGCTTCGTCAGATATTATCTTTTTTACGCGACCTACGATCCCTGATTCCAACTGCACTTTGATGCCGTGAGGGTGGTTGGCTGATTTTGTGAGGATGCGCTGGACGACACCGCTGGTCAATTTGCCGGTACGTTGGTCTTGCTTCTGCACCACTTCTACCTGACTGCCGACGTGGACGTTTTTGCGATAACGGCCGTTTTCCTTTTCATCTTCCATCACAACCACAACCCTTGCGCTTGCAGCGTCTCAAGCAGCATCTCACTAACACGCCGGTGCAGCTCTTTTGAGTACTTAAACTCAGAAGTGTAATAATCCGTCACCTTGGTAATGCCAGCCTCAGCCAGCCTTTGCCGCACCGAATCGACAGCCGTATACCGCGCCCACGCTTTTTCTTCGCGTTCGGCGTGTCCCGCACGGATTTCCTCGTTGGATAAACAGTGATATTTCTCTTGATGAACCATCAATGCCAACGGCAATCGATCACGCAAGCCTGGATTTTCGGCAGGGTAGCCAACCACCAGACTGGTCACAGGAAACACCCCCTTGGGCAGTGCCAGCAGGTCGATGATTTCATCCGCCGCCCACCAGGTTGTACCCATGTAGCAAATCCCCAAGCCCACCGATTCGGCGGCCAAACTAATCGTTTGCGCCGCAATAACGGCATCGACAGTGCCAGTCAGAAAGCCAAGCAAGTCATCAAAGCTTTGCCTGGAGTCGTTGACGCGAATCCACTCACGCATACGGAACACGTCGGCGCAGAAAGTGAGAACAACGGGCGCTTCCAGCACCATTTCCTGCTCGACATGCAATTCGTATAGTCGCCTTTTGTTGGCTTCATCGCGCGTGACGATGACAGACCACGTTTGCATGTTGCCCGAACTGGAGCTGCGCAGACCAGTCATCAGGATGTCATTAAGCAGGGAATCATCAATATCTTGGGACGTAAAGGAGCGAATAGAGCGGTGGGCGTTGGCTAAATTAAACATAAGCGGATTATAACGCCGGGGATCAGGGCGACAAAATTAAGAGGAGCCAGCGTGAAGATGTCGGGTGCGGTTTAAAGTTGTGTGTGAGACTACAAAAGTCTCCTTCGTAAATAGCATCGAATTTTCACGAATTAACACGAATTTTTGTTGGATAACACCAAATAATTCGCGTAAATTAGCGTTAATTCGATGC
>JACSSI010000959.1 GCA_014879345.1 Anaerolineae bacterium
GCACTTGCTGCAACGCCGTCTGTAATTCAGTGATAAGCTGTTGTAACGCAGCCTTGGCATCTTCATCTGCACGAGGTAATGCGCCAATGGTTTGATTCACATTTTTCAATGTAGAGTTGATATTGAGAATTGCCCCAGAAAAATTCCCAGACATATTAAATGTGTTGCTGGTGCTGATCTTATCACCGCCTACCTTGTCTCCCCCCAGTTTGTCGCCACCAACATAATCACCTTGGAAGAAGAAAGTATTTCCTCCTTGGGGTTGGGAGCTGAAAGGGTCTGCCTGGATAGGTTCTGGTACTGTTGGGCTTAAATTAGCGTGAGGACGGGCTTTGTTGATATAGGCAATGAGTTGGCCTGTTTGATTGGTACGCCCTGTATATTCAATCAAGGAGGTGATGGTATTCATCTTGCCCTCTCGCTTGATTTCTTCATACGGGATGCCTAAATCAAAACAAAGGGTATTAATTTCTCCCAGGCTGAAATAACTGTTGAGGGCATCTTTAATTTCTTGGTTTGTTGCCATGTTAGCTCCTTCTGGCGGCTGGTTTAATTGCTAATTGTCAATGGTTAATTGTCAATTGTTGACGCGACCGAATCGTCAATCTAAAATCGCAAATCGTCAATCCCCACGTGTGGCATACATGCGTACCAATTCCTGCACACGTTCTTCATCCCAGGAGAGGAAATCGCCATCCCACTCGCGGGGAGCGTAAAGGGCAAGCACAGCCAGCGTACCGCCGGGTACTTCAGGCGGCAGCAATTCGCCCTTTTCCTTGAGGTTGAGGAACCGTTGATACGCTGCTTCAGGCATCCCCTCTGCGCCCAGGGTGCGAATGAGGGCTTGCATTTCGGTATCAACCACACCGGGGCGTACGGCGAGGCTGGTGACAAGTTCTTCTTCAATGGCGAGCGCACGGCTCAACTGGTTGAGGCCGCCTTTGGTGGCGCAGTAGGCACTCCAGCCAGCGATGGCGTAGGTGGCCGCGCCGCTGGAAACATGAATGACACGTCCTCGATTCTGGCGCAGGTAGGGTAGGGCGGCCTGGGTGAGCATCATGGGACCAAGCAGGTTGGTCATCAAATTTTGCTGCCAAACGGCCGGATCTGCTTCAGCAATAGGCGCGATAGGCTCTAGCATCCCCGCGTTGTGGACGATGCTGTCGATGCGGCCAAAGTTGCTCATCGTTTTCTCGACGAGTCGGCGGCAGTCCGCCAGTTGACTGATGTCGCCGGGCACGGCCAGGGCTGCTCCACCGGCATCACGGATGTTCTGTGCTTCTTGGGCTAGTAATTCAGCAGAACGAGCAAACATGGCGACGCTGGCACCAAGGGCGGCGGCATCTTGAGCGATGGCAAGGCCAAGTCCGCGAGAAGCGCCAGTGATGATGATGGTTTTTGTGGACATTTTTTACCCCCTTTTTCGTAAACAGTATTCAGTGAACAGTGTCCAGTTTTCTCTACTCTTTTAAGGCAGCGATGAGTGAGTTGACATCTTCTTGTATTAATTTTAGCAGACGTTTCATTTCTTGTTTATCGGCAGCGGTGAGGTTTTGGGTGGTGGTGCGGGCGAGATGGCCACGTACCCAGTGCAGACGATGCAGATTTGTGGGTTTTTTACCAGGAGCGTGAGTGGGCAGCGTGGCTGTTTCTTCAGCGAAGGCCGACCAGGAGGAAAAGCTGTCATCCAGGATGTCGAGGGAAGAATCGAATTCTAATTCAGCGGCAGGTGGTAGTGGGGCGTTCAGGACGCGGATGGCCTGATGGACGGTCATATCTGGCGCTTCTTTTTTGAGGTAGCGGGTGACTTGTTTGAAATCTTGTTTGGAGATGTCTCCGGCTTCCAGGGCATGGAAAAGTGCTCGCTGTTGAGAGGGTTTGAGTCCTTTGAGGGCGCGCGTGTCTCGCTCGCTGATGGTTCCCTGGCGCACACCTTCTTTGATTTCGTCGGGCAGGTCTAGCAGTTGGATGATTTGGCTGGCACGTTGGCGCGTGAAGCCCAGCCGTTCACTGACTTTGGCCCAACTGATGGTGTGGGAATGGGGTTTACTGCTTGTTATGCCTTCAGCGATTTGGGCGTTGAGCTCTACTTGCATGATGTCGCGCAGGTGCATCATGCCGTAGGCGCGGTCGACGTCGTTGAGGTCTTCGCGCTGGATGTTTTCGACG
>JACSSI010000960.1 GCA_014879345.1 Anaerolineae bacterium
TGTGATGAGATGTACCGCAATGGCCTGAACAAAATCATCCTCTTCAGCGGCCATGGCGGCAACCGCTTCTTTTTGAATTTGTTTGTGCAAACCTTGCCGGAAAAGCAAAAGCCCTATGTCGTTTATTTTGTGCAGTCGCCTTATTTCCCAGACGATACGAGCATGTTAGACACAACCGAAATTGGTCATGCCTGTGAATGGGAAGTCAGCCTTATTCGGGCTATCGACGACAGCCTTGTCAACCTGGATCAAGCGCCACCCGAACCATTTACCAACCTGCGCCGAAACAAAGATCTGGCGGCAGTCGGTGCTTATTCTCAGGTGGATTGGTACAGTCAATACCCCCACATGGTTGTGGGAGATGCTCGTCCCGCGACCGTTGAAAAGGGAGAAGCACTCTTGGCACGTGATGTAGCCAAACTGGTTAAGGCGATTCGCGCCATCAAAGCCGATACCGTGTCGCCGCAGTTGGTTGTTGAGTTCAACGAGCGCATCAACAAGCCCCAATCTCCCGCCTTCTGGACAAAAGGAAACGCGGAATAATAAGACCTGACAGGTTTACATCTGTATTGCGTCGTTAAGATTGCTTTGCATGACAAATTATCTCGCTCGCCCAGTATATTATTAAACCTGTCAGGTCTAGGCTTTCTGGACTACGAAACACACGCCCTATGCTTGCTACTGTCTCGCCAAAACGTAATCTCTGGTCTATCCGCGCCTATTATTTTGTCAGCATTGGCGCAGGTGGTTTTATCATTCCATTTGTCGCTCTTTTTTATCGGCAGCAAGGCTTGAGCGGCGCCGAAATCGGCTGGCTGGGTACGATTCAGGCGGCCATTGGCCTGGTTGCCGCGCCAATTTGGGGGCGATGGAGCGACCGCCTGAACCGTCCCCGTCAACTGTTGCAAGTGGCTTTGGTGGGAACGGCCGTTTTCCATCTCATGCTCGGGCAGCAAGACCAGTTTGGGACCATTGCGCTCATCGTGGCGGCGGCGGCGCTCGTCATGGCGGGTTGGATGCCGCTGTCTGACAACCTGGCCGTTGACATTGCCGAAAGTATTCCTGGAACCGGCTTTGGCAGTATTCGCCTGTGGGGATCGTTGGGCTGGACAATCGTAACGGCCGTTGCCGGCCGCCTCATTGAACTGTTCAGCCTGGGCGTCATCTTCATCGGTTACGCCGTAGGCATGATTGGCGGTGTCATTACTCTCTTCTTCATCCCTAACCCCAGCGTCACCGAGCCAGACCCCACCGTTCCCCCAGAACCTGCTACCAACCTGCGCCAGGCATGGCACATCATCAGGCAAAGCAAACGACTCATGGGGCTGGCAGGCGGCTTAGGCATCACCTGGCTTTTGAGTGGCAGCCTCTTTTCGTTTGAACCCATCTACATGACCGAGCTGGGCGCATCCACCTCAATCATCGGCATGGCCAATGCGCTCAACGCCGCCATTGAACTCCCGGCCATGCTGTGGGCCGATAAATTAGTGAAGCGCTACACCCCCGGACGATTACTACGCTGGGCTTTATTATTACAAATGATTCGCATGACGGCCGTTTTGATTTATCCCTCTGTCGCCACCATCGTGGTAACACGGATGATACTGGGCATTCAATATAGTTTCTTCGCTATCGGTTTAATTGCCTATATCAACGCCTTTTCCCCCAAAACCTACCGTGCCACCATGATGGCACTCTACGGTATGACCCTGCGTAACCTGACAACCATTGTAGGCAGCCCGCTTACCGGCATATTTTTTGATACAGTCGGCGCATATTGGCTTTATGCCATTGGCTTGGCTGGCACTTTTCTGGGTTGGCTGGTGCTTTATCTGGCTCGAGATTGAGCTAACATTTTCGTACACCTGAATATCACCTGTTTCAAAGACAAAAGCCACATTTCCACAGCCGCTCAAGAGATTGATTTCGGTATGAGTTCTTTTGAGGAACGCATCAATGGCTTCGGCATTCTGGATAATATAATCCACGAACCTCTCCTCAATATCCCCCAATAAATTTAAATATAGTTCAAGTTTAATTTACTCATATTCCCTTACCCTTTAATAAGGGCAAATGTATTTTATCGCGGTTTATTTTCAGAGGAATTCCCCATGAGCGGGGCGCACAACGATGAGTGAAAACCTGGGAGCGCAGTCTGCCAGACCGC
>JACSSI010000961.1 GCA_014879345.1 Anaerolineae bacterium
CTATGGGGA
Source organism: Anaerolineae bacterium (assembly GCA_014879345.1). Lineage (GTDB taxonomy): Bacteria > Chloroflexota > Anaerolineae > Promineifilales > Promineifilaceae. The sequence goes on from JACSSI010000961.1 coordinate 10, forward strand.
TGAGTTGTTTTCTTCCCTGATTTTTTCGATAAAGTGTTTATCTTTTCAAACAGTTGGAATTGTAACCAATCTATGTGGGCAAAACGGTTGTAATTTGGTTAAAAAATGAGTTTGCGGGGAGGTTAATTATTTTTGGCGTGCCTTTTACCCTGACGGCCGTCCTGAATAGTTGTCCAGAGGTAGATAGGGGCGCCCATGATACCAGTCAGGCGGTCTGTGAGAAAGACCAGGAAGGAGAGGGTAACGGCCGTTTCTGGAAGCACCCCAGCCGCCGCAAACAAAAGAGGCGCCATCATTTCACGAGGCCCCAGTCCGCCAACCGAGGGAATGAGAATCAAGACCGCCAATATCGGTACCACCAACACAAAATAGAGGTAGGGAACGGTGAGTCCCAGCGCCATGCTGGATGTTTTCCACAAAAGTGCCAGCAGCAAGTTGAACAGCAGGGAAATGACAAGGGCGCCGCCTACTGCCCGCCAGCCACACCCTGCCACCGCATCCAGCAAGCGGGCGATGGGGGTATCGCCTTCTGTTTTAAGCGGGCCGGGCAGCCAATGACCCAACCAGCGCAAAAAATTCTCTTGCATGAGCAGCAGCAAAAACACCATGCCCCCGACTGCCCCTATGACCACAAGCCAAACCAGATAAGTGGGGAAATTATCGGGGCGGAAGGGCAGCGCAAACAGCGCCATCACAAACAGCATTAGCAAGCCGGTAAACCGGTCTAGCAGCACTGTGCCGGTGGCAATGTTGCCTGGCACTTCACGAGCAGCTTCCAAAATCCGCACCACGTCGCCGCCAATGCCAGATAGCAAAAACATATTGAAGAAGCTGCCCACATAATACAGGGCGATTAGTCGCTTGAGTTTTATGGTTGCGCCTACGCCTCGCAGCAAGGTAGACCAGCGATAGGCACGCAGTGCCATGCTGATGTTGACCAGCAAGAAGCCAACAAAGACCCAGCCCAATTTTGCTTCAGACAAGGTGTGGATAATGACAGCGGGTTGTACCTCGCGTAAAACAAGGTAGAGACCGACCACGGTGATGCCAATTTTCAGGAGATTGGCGGCATATTTTTTCGTCTTTTTATTCATCGCGCGTGAATTTTATTGGAATAATGCAAACGCGCCACTGTGGGAAATGTGGTTAGCCCAAACGCTGCCAAATAGGGCGAGACAGACGGGAATCGAAGCATAGGTGAATAGCAAAGAGATGACCCGTCTGTCCCGCCCCTACGATTCGGTTTCAAATTGAGAATTGCTCGACGCAGCCCTTACAGTTGGGTGAAATGTGGGGGCATGGTTATAATCCGTCCGCTATGGCAAGGGTAAAACAACTACCAGCCGCCTGGTTGGTGACACCGTTTATTTTGCTGTTTTTCTGGTTGGCGTTGAGCAGCATGGTCTGGGACAGCCCCACGATGGATGAGCAAAATCATCTGGCGCGAGGGCTGGCTTTTTTGCGTACCGGCGACCCGCGCCTCAGTTTGGAACATCCGCCGCTGGTGAACAGTATCAGTGCTTTGCCTTTGCTGACGCTGCCGGACGTGAAGCTGCCGCTGGATGATCCCAGTTGGGAACGGCAGCCACCGGATGTGTACTGGTATTTTTTCGCCCATAAGCTGCTCTGGGAATATAACCACGATGCTACCCGTATGATTTTTTTGGCGCGGCTGCCGATTGTTTTTTTGACACTGGGTTTGGCGCTGACCGGGTTTCATTTTGCGCGGGAAGCGTGGGGAAAACGGGCAGCGTTGGCGGCGTTTTTGCTGTTGTTGTTTGAGCCGAATTTGCTGGCAAACGGCCGTTACACCACAACAGATCTCGGCGGCACTTTCTTTCTCTTTTTGGCGGTCTATTTGCTGTGGCGGTTGTGGCGGCTTGATTACTGGTCGTGGCAGCATTGGCTGGTGGCGGCGGTGGGTCTGGGACTGGCGTTTGGCAGCAAGCTCTCGACGTTGATTTTTGTGCCGATTATAATGGGAACGGCCGTTCTCCCTCTTTATCATGTTCGTTCCCTTAAACCTCGAGACAAGCCGTCACCTGAGCCTGTCGAAGGTAGCGGCGTATCCGGTTGGCAGGGTTGGGGGCGGCGGCTCCTCCAATTTTTAACGGCGGGTTTGTTTTCCATCTTGATAGTGTGGGCGATTTTT
>JACSSI010000962.1 GCA_014879345.1 Anaerolineae bacterium
GGCATGATTTTTGTCCAATGCGTTGCCATTTCTCGCGTCGTCTCGCCCGTGAGGCGGACTGGCGCGGCATAACCAAAACCACAGACAAGCCGCTGCCTGAGCCTGTCGAAGGCAAAGGCGTCTTCTCACAGCGTTTCAGCCTTGAACGAGACAGGGGGAGGTTGTGGCACGGGCGAGGCAGGTGGTGAAGATGCCGTTTGTTGTGATCCAGGCCATGCCCACCTGCCTAGCCCCTACGGTTACATCTTGGATTCAAGGATTCTTAAATTGTTGCGTACAACGGTGGTGGAGGAATGATCTGCCCCGAGTGCCTGCTCCAAAATAGCCAGGGCGCGTTCGAAAAACGGCCGTGCTTCGCTCAGATTCCCCATGTCTTGCAAGAGGTAGCCGAGATTGTTGAGGCTGGTGGCGGTGTCGGGATGGTCGGGACCCAGCGCCTTCTCGTAAATGGACAGGGCGCGTTCGAAAAACGGCCGTGCTTCGCTCAGATTCCCCATGGCTTGCAAGAGTGCGCCGAGCGTATTAAGACTAGCAGCGTATAAAAGATGATCCAGATCCTCTATTTCGCAAAGATCAACTGCTCTTTGGCACAGAGGGAGTGCTTCAGCGAAATTCCCAGTGTTATGCAGATGCCATGCCCAGTAATGGGCGATGCTGGCTTCAACTCCTACATCCTGCCAAAACAGGGCGCGTTCATACAGCGTTTGAGCTAAACGAATACCCTCTTCTGCGTGGCTGGCATTGTCTGCCAATACGCCCAATAATTTTTCGCCCACATCAAACAGGCGATATGCGGCATATTGATCTTCCTTTTTTTCCCCCAGCAGCATGTGAACCTGATACCGTAACTGTTGCAGAGAAACTCTCTTTTGCTGTCGTTGGCGGTATGGTTCTGCCAATCGAGGTGCCAGGAGTGCCAGCTTTTCTACAATCTTTTCCCCATAGGGCCAATACAGACGTTCCAATTCCATGGCTAATAGCGCTTTCCATTCGCCCCGTTTCAATATCAGAGGTGGGTGTTTACACCACGCATAATACAGGTAAGGGCTGGCAAAGGCATATTCAGTAACAATGCGGCCGGTATAATCCTCCTGTTTAGAAGAATTGGGGTCTATTTGAACCTCGCCATTCCACTCGATGAGACCAGAAACGTTGGGCTGCGGGCTGTTTTCGTCTTCATCAAGTTCCAGGAATTCTTCAAAAAAGGTAAGCAGTTCATCCTTATCCAAACTTAACACCGCTGCCACCGCCTCGACGGTAAATATTTCTCCTTCTGTGGCGGCGCATTGTAAAATTTCTTCAACCTGTTTTCGACTGTAAGGAGATTTGCTATCTTCTCGCTCCTGCAATAAACGTTCTAGCTGGTGGCATACTTCTTGAGCCACATTGGCATAAATGGTCAGGTTTCCCACATCGTCACGTATTGCCTGCCAAACGCCATTTTTATCCTGTTCCACGCCGAGTTCATGAGCATCTATCCACTCTTCCCAAATGATTTCGCTCCAGTATGGGCTGCCTTCTGCCAACTCATACAGCCGTTGTGCCAGTCGTGGATCAGCGGGGGCAATACTGTGGAGAATGTCATCTTCACTGATTGGGCCTAATTTAATGAGTGTTGCCAATCTGCTCCGCTGTAATTTTTGAGCAAAACGGGTTGTCTCGGTGTGCAGCTTCCCTGTCAATTCGGCCATTGGCATATAAGTTGTGAGGGTAATGATGAGCAGGATGGGCAATTTTTCTTTGCCGTGTGCCATTTCCTGAGCCAGAATAAGTAGATCGTCCAGCCAATGCTCCCCTCTCTCCAGGTTTTCGACAATGAATAAAAGGGGGTAGGGGGCCAATCGACGGGCTTCGCTGCGTAGTATAGACCCAAATATCCTGGGATTACCTGCTAAATCCACCCAGGCTACCCCATTTTCGGCGACGTGGTCTTGGTCAGCCAACCAATCGACCAAAGCGTGACGGCCGCTGCTCGGTTTGCCCACTAACAAAATAATTTGACTACGGCCGCTCTCTTGAACTTGTTGGTATGCATCCAGAAGTTGTTCTTGTTCCCGGTAACGACCAAAGGGAGTTTTTAGCTGCGGTGGCATCCAATAGCTGTCGTCTTCGGCTTGGGATCTGCCTGTGTATTGAGCCACGTTTTCCAACGTAGA
>JACSSI010000963.1 GCA_014879345.1 Anaerolineae bacterium
ATGAACATCCATCAAACGCTCCAAAACGGCCGTTTCCCCCCCCATAATCCCTTAGACACCCGCCTCCTACTCCAACATGTTCTCGGTGGCGTAGACCACACCTACCTCATCGCCCACGACGACCAGGAGCTAACGGCCGTTCAACTGCAAACCTTTCTCGCCTATCTAAACCGCGCTGCACAGGGCGAACCGATTCCCTACATCATCGGCACAGCCCCCTTCTTCGACATGGACTTACACGTAAGCCCCGCCGTGCTCATTCCGCGGCCAGAGACGGAACAGTTGGTAGAAACGGCCGTTTCCCTCGCAAAAGCCCACAACTACAGATGCCTCGTCGATGTCGGAACCGGCAGCGGTTGTATTGCGATAGCATTAGCCCGAGAACTGCCACAAGCCACCCTCGAAGCCGTCGATATTTCTGCTGATGCTTTGACTATCGCCCGTAAAAATGCCGCCGAATTCGCACCCAATCGCATCACCTTTCACCAGGGGAATCTGCTCCAGCCAGTCGTCAAACCGCTCGACTTGATTATTGCCAACCTGCCCTACGTCACCGACCAGGAGTGGACGATGTTAGACGATGGGGTAAAATTGCACGAGCCTCAACTAGCCCTCAAAGGGGGGCCAGACGGTTTAGACAGCATTCGAGAACTACTAAACCAGGCAACGCACAAACTTACATCTGGTGGTGCAATCTTGTTGGAAATTGGCTGGCAGCAAGGCCAGGCAGCAAAAAATTTAGCTGCATCCATATTTCCAACCGCTCATATCGAGCTTAAACAAGATTATGCCGGTCAGGATCGGTTTGTCATCATACAAACGTAAGCTCGGGAGAATAGGTTGGAAAACAGAACGGCCGCAGCAAGCTACCACACGCGCCACATTTTAGTTCATGAAGCCAACGCCATCGCGGAAACGGCCGTTTACCTGCTTCAAGGAGAACCCGTCGTTTTCCCCACCGATACGGTCTACGGTGTCGGCGTCGATGCCTTTAACGCCGCCGCTATCCTGAAGCTTTTTGATGGCAAACAACGGCCGTTAGACAAAGGCATCCCCATCCTGTTAGCCGACCTCAGCGACATCGAAAAAGTAGCCGCCACCATTCCCGCCGCTGCTCAAACCGCCATCGAAGCCTTTTGGCCTGGCCCACTCACCATCATCGTACCCAAACACCCCAGCCTGCCCGACTGCATCTCGCCCAACGAAGGCATCGCCCTCCGAATTCCTGATAACGACGCCGCCCGCGCCCTCATTCGCGCCGCCGGTGGCGCTTTAGCCACCAGCAGTGCCAACCTGTCCGGTCAGCCACCCGCCTGTGATGGACTAACCGCCCTGACAGCACTACAAGGCAGCGTCGCCGCTGTTTTAGATGATGGCCCCACACCCGGCAACACCCCCTCTACCATCATCACCTTCCTGACACCACAACCAACCATTGTGCGCGAGGGCCCAATTACAAAAACACAACTCAGCCAGTTAGGAGTATTCCCTCTATGAGTGCCTATATCATCCCCTTGGGACTGGCTTTTCTTGGCCTGATCATGGCCTTTAGCACCTATCGCAACATTCGCCGGGGTGGGGCACGGTTTTACACCCTGGAACGGGAAGCCGTCTTGCGCCGATCCATGCTTTATTTGGCCGCCAGCGTCTTCTTTTTCATGCTCGCCATTGGCTACCTCATCTACACCGACCAGCCTGCAACCACAGCAGAAGACCCAGTAGAAGGTCAAGTGGTTGAAGGAGAGGGAGAAGAAACGGCCGTTACCACCACACCTGATACCTTAGAACTAGAAACCTTCCCCCCCACGCCCACTATTACCGCCACCCCCGATATAAACATTCCCACAGCCACACCCACGCCCATCATCTGTCGCGCCGTCGTAGAAGGCACCTCAGGCAACGGCCTAACGCTCCGCGACACACCCGGTGGCGGCGAAGTCATCATCTTGCCCGATGGCTCCATCCTCACCCTCTACCAGGAAGAAGCCGCGCAAGAATCGGGCGGCTTTCTCTGGCGCAAGGTTAAATCCATCACCGGGGAAGAAGGCTGGGTGGCTGAAGATTTCATTCGTATCGGCGCACCGTGTGAATAAGGAAGGGTCAAATTGGCAAAGCGGCAGGGTTGCAAGCCTGTCCTGAGCAATATCGCAGGCCTG
>JACSSI010000062.1 GCA_014879345.1 Anaerolineae bacterium
TGCAACGGCCGTTCTCATCCATCATTCCAAGAATATGCGCAGGCATTTAATTGTTAATCCTTTGCCAGGCTCAGGATGGGGCGAATTGTTGGGGGAAACGGCCGTTTTGCTTACAGTGCCAAATTAAACTGCAAAGCACTAGCTACCTCTTCCATTTTGCTGTCGCTTAGTTGTCCAATAGGGCGAAGCTGATTTGCCCCATGCGGTGGCCGCAGCCTGCTTTCATTTCCACTTTGATGAATGGTTGCTATTTGGCTGCAATTGACCGCGCTGGTGGCAGGCAAGCCACTTTCTTGCGGCTCAATTACCACTATGAACGGATAGGGCTTTGGCGGAATCGAGCTGGTGACGGCCACGACAACAGTCGTCGGACTGAAACGGTTGCCAATGTCATTTTGCACGACCAGCGCCGGGCGCAGTCCACCTTGTTCGCTTCCTTTCACCGGGTCAAATTCCACCCAGTATATTTCCCCACGCTTAACTGGCATTGTCTTTTCCTTCAGTAGCTTTCCAGGCATTACTCACACTGTCAGCACTGGCGGCAGCAAATTCGGCTGCTTCCTGTGCATAAAATTGATACCCTTCAACTGCCAAACGTTCTTCTTCTTGTGTTTTGATAGCTGCCAATGCCTCGCTAATGATCTGGCTGCGGCTTTTTTGGGTCTGCGTGGCACGATTATCAGCAAAGTCCAACAGCGCCTTGGGCAAAGAAATGGTCACTTTTTGAACCGAAGAAATTGTCATGAACTCACCTCCATGAGAATAGATATTCCTCATTTTACGGCAAAACAAGAAGTAAATCAATTCATACCATTGGTATTACTGAGCAGGGGTAAAAACGGCCGTTATCCATTTATTGTTCTCAGTTGATTGTTAATAACCGTTCTCTACCAGCAAAATTGTATTTCAACACATGTTTGTTTATAATTCACGCATGGAAACCAATTTGAATCACCCCGCTCAAAAATGGCAGGAAGACGCCAAACAACCCCAACAATCCACCCAAAACAAGCTGCGCCTGGCGGCTATGGCCGGACACATGCAGGTCGATAAAACGGCCGCTCGTCGAGCCGCTCTGATTGATTTGTTGGCCGACGGCCGTCCTCATCCCCGCGAGGAAATATGGGAAACCATTGCCGCCCGGCTGGGTGAAAATTGCTGGGGAAAAGTACCCCAGGAAGCATTGGCGCGTGACCTGTCAACCCTGCGCAAGGGCGGCATACGCATCGCCTATTCGCGACGGCCAGAAATACGTGGATATTATCTTCAGCATCCGAGTCTGGAACGGCCGTTAGCCCCATCCTATGAATCCATCAATTGGCAGCTTATCAAAGCGATACGCCACTTATCCGTCCCTGAAAAAAATAAACGGGCATTCGCCGCCACAGATTTTGCCCTGCGTCAAAAGCAGCTCCTCTTAGCGGAAGAACATCCAGATTGGTCTGCACCAAAAGTAGATGAAACAGCACGCCATCTGGTTTACGGCATTACACAGGAAGCATTAACATGACAGAATATGAACAGGCACAGGCCTTTGGTGGCGTCATTGATGTGTTGGAAGCGATAGGCGCTCACTATGCAATCTGGGGCGGCATGGCTGTCGTGGCTTATGGAGAACCTCGCTTTACGCAGGATATGGATATCTTGTTGAGCTCAAATCAATTTGCTGTTTCCATGTTTGTGCGCCGCCTGCGCGAGACCCATTACCACGTAGATGAAATCTCGGTGAATCGCGCCATGGGCGGTGGCTTTTTCAACGTTATTCACCTGGGTTATCACATCAAAACTGATTTCTATGTGCCAGTTGAACTAGAATTGCAAGCCATGATTGCCAACCGAATCTATCTGCCATTTGATAAGATGCGCCGGGCGGCTTACGTGACACAAACATCGGTGATCATTGCCAAACTACGTGCCTATGAAAGCAGTCAGTCAAGTCGTCATTTGGATGACATCGCTTCCATCATTCGCTTACAGGGGAAAAAACTAGACGACAAACAGCTGGATATTGCGGCTGCCCGCCTGGGCTTGCTGGGTGTATGGCAAGCTTTATGGGAGCAAAACCAGCCGCTTTGATTCGCTTGTCGCCTCATCCCTCGTTATAATCACGCCAATGGCAGAGTATGGTGAACCTCTAAGTACCCGGGAGCAAGATGTCCTGGACTGTATCGTGAAAGGAGCTTCCAACAAGGAAGCAGCCGCTGAACTTTTCATCAGCGAAAACACAGTCAAAGTGCATCTTCGCAATATCTACACGAAATTAGGTGCTTCCTCGCGCACTGAAGCTGTCACCATTGCCTTGCAGCAAGGCATCGCCACCATTCCCGGCACGGAAATTGTGCCAGAAGTTGTAGAGCCGGAAAGCAGTGATGCAGAAACGGCCGTTCCCCCCCCACTATCCACCGAAACCCAATCCTCCCGCAACTGGCTGCTTGTGGGCATGGTTGGTATTGTGGCACTGATTTTGCTGATAACGGCCGTTTACGTCAGCTACCAAGCCCTCAACCAGACCACTTCTGCGGCACTCACCAATCAACTGCCCACACCAGAACCATTCAAAGACGAACCCATCGACCAAACTCGCTGGTTTATCAGCCGCCCGCTGACCACACCCCTGGCCGACATGGCCGTCGCCTCCGTGGGCATCGACGTGTACCACATCGGCGGCGAGACGGAATCAGGCATCACGAATCTCGTCAACCGCTTCGACACCGTGACTAACACCTGGCACGAAATGACGGCAAAACAAACGGCCGTTACCGACACCTCAGCCGCCGTCCTTTTTGGCGAAATCTACGTACCCGGCGGCCGCACGGCAGATGGCGAACCTACCAACGTCGTCGAAGCCTACAGCCCGGCCAACAACGCCTGGCGGCCCATTGCCAACTTACCCAAACCCATCAGCGGTGGTCTGGCTCTAAGCGATAACAATTATTTATACGTGGTCGGCGGTTGGGATGGCAGCAATTACCTGGATACCATCTACGTCTACGACGCCAACAGCGACAGTTGGCGACCGCTCACCGCCCTGCCCAGACCCCTATCCAATGCGTCTGGCGGCGTCATCACCGGTCAGCTTTTTATCCTCGGCGGCACAGATGGGCAGAGCGTTTTCGACACTTGCTACACCTACAGTATTGATGCAGATAGCTGGCAAGATTGCCCTGCCATGCTTACCCCCAGAAGCGATGCCGGCGCGGCTATTATTCTAAACAAACTCTATGTTTTAGGGGGTGATGAAACCGCTGGCACTGAAATTCCCTTTGGCGAATTTTACGATCCAAACTCTCAAACATGGCAAGTTGTCAACACCCCCATGCTGGCAGACGGCAGCACCTGGAATCAATTAGGTGTCACCAATATTGAAACTAAAATTTATGCACTAGGTGGCAAAATTGGGGACGCTTTGAGCGCAGAAAACTACATCTACTCCCCGCTTGTTTATCAGACGTTTATTCCGGCCGCTTCTGGCGGTGGTCAGGAATAACTGGCTCTTTCTTCAGCCGTTTCTTCAAACACTTCCCCATAAAACCAGGTAATCAACTTCGCTTTTTCCCAGGGCGTCAACGCTTGCACCAGAGCCAGCCCCATTTCTGTGGCAAAAGACTCCAGATACGCTTCTTCTGATTCAAAATAAAGTTCATACATTAAATGAAAGCGGGATGGCAAACTGCCCGGCTTGCCGTTGATGCGCGTCACTTCGCTTTTTAACAAATCAGGAAGCTGCTCGGCTAATTGCAAATGTGTGTTGTGGAAGAAATTATCCAGTTTGTCTAAATCATCAACCAGACGATACATCGTGGTTAGTTTGAACATAGCTCATTAGACCCAGACCTGACAGGTTTACCACGACGCCTTACCGTTCATGCCTCTTTGCATTGCAGATCAACTTGAACGGCCAATACCTTTCTAAACCTGTCAGGTCTTGCTTATTTACCCTTGAACCGGCCAAATAGCTGCCAGTTGACTAATCAATTTTTGACGCTGCTCTTGGTAGGCAGCTTCTTCAACATTGCCAGCCTCATACCCGTCATCTAAATCGACAACAGCCAGGAGCAAACGGTCTATTTCTTCCTGCTCAATTTCCAGTTCTTCTTCATCGTCAGGCTCACTGTCTCGCCGGGTAACGATAAACAAGCCTGTGACAACGACGATGAGCAGCACAGCCCCCCCGACTATCAATTCATTGGTGCTGTTGGCGGGACTGGGTATGGCATTGCCAGCCATATCCGTGATCATTTCAGGACGGCCGTTTAACTCAAAAATAAGCTCACTACCCGCCACTATATCAGCCTGGGCATAGCTGGAGAAGCTGCCGCCCGGCATTTCCTGCACGCCCTGGTCAACCCAGGTATCTCCCGCTAACATAACACCCCGGTCGGGGATGATGACATTAGCGCTGACGGTTTCGTAGAATAACGGCCGTTCCACCGTCATACCCTCTTCATACGGCAGCTCATACGACACAATCAAATTCAAACCGCTGCTACCCGGATTCAAGGGGAAGGTATCGGCAAACGAGCCATCTTCCAACTGAATCACTTCACTGGCGGGAATAGACGATTGCATCGAGCCAAACGAACGTTGGAAAGCAATATTTTCCGCACCTTCTGGCAAGGCAAGACGCACCGTCCCCTGTGTGGTATCGCCACTTTCGCCTACAAACACCTCAGCCGTGGGATTGCTAAACACATAGAACTCATCTGCACGCACGGTATCACTGCCAAAGCTCAGTAAAATGTGCACCTGATCCACAACCACAGCCTCAGGATCAGTCGTCGTCTCAAATACAGTAATGGGCAGCGCCAATGCTGGCTCCGCCCGAGAAACCTGCCCGGCATCGCTGCTGAAACCTAGATCGTTATAGCGGGCGCTGGCGAGATAGACCCAGTTGGGATCAACCGGCTCCAGTTCAAAAAGGTAATTGCCTTGGGCATCAACCGTAGTCGTCATGGTGACGGTTGGCTGAAAATCCTGGCTAAAACCACGCAAAATAACCTCAACCCCTTCCACAATGTCGCTGCTGGTGCCATTGACCACCACACCGCTGATAGTCGCACCTACAATCGGCTCGACAGGCGCATTGGGGTCAAAGTAGTAGTAGCTAAACGTCCGCGTATAATCGACAACATCCCACTGTTCTTGCTCAGTTAACTCATAATCATGATCCGGAATGCCACCACTTTCGATGTCTGCAAAGACGGTCTCATTACTACGATTAAACCAGTAACGGATAGCTGTCAAATCAGGCAATTCTGCCTGCGCATCGGCGGCATTTGGGCCATCACCCACTCCGGTTTCGCCGTGACAGGCGAGGCAATTTTCTTCATAAACAGCTTTACCTGATGCGATGGCCTCTGGTGGAGTCGCCAAACTGTAGACGCTGGCTACCAGGTGCCACCGATTTTCGTCACTGATAGGGTTGGTACTGGCGGAGCCAAAAGGGGGCATCCCGCTTTCCAAAATGCCTTCGGTGATGGTGTTGTACATCACGCCCGGAATCCGGGTGCGGCGAAATTCAGTTTCGGTGTAGTTGGCGGGTTGTTTGGGCAAGTTGCCGGTTAGTTCACCATCCCCTTGTCCGGCAGGGCCATGACAATTAGCACACCGCTCTTGAAATATGTCGCTGCCGATTTCGGCATCGGGCTGCACTGGGGGCAAGGTTGGCTCTTGGGCTGCCATGGGGTTTGCCACACTAGCAAGCACCACCAGCAAGGCAAGGATAAAGGCAGCAAGGAATAGAAAACGGCCGTTTCCAGCCATAAAGGGTTGCAATTTCATAAAACAGTTCCTTTTGGGGCTGGCTATTTAAGCCGGTACCGCTATTTTATTACCACAAGCTGCACAGAATTTATCGGAGGCATCCACTTTGGCGCCGCACTCTGTACAAAATTTTGAGGCGCCGTTAACGGGAACGGCCGTTTTCGCCACAGTCGCAGTTGTAGAGACAGCCGTCACCGCTTGCGCTGGCGATTGTTTCTGCGAACGTACCCGATTGATAGCCGCCTCAATTTGAGCCGCCACATCATCAGCCGGCGCTTCTGTACCGAGTTCATCCAATGCTTTCAACGTCGCCGTCGCCACCGCCATCAGCTCTGTGCGCTGCGCTTGATAAGCTTCTTCCGGTATCTTGCCCGTGTCATATTCAAAGTCTAGCGCCCGAATCTCTTCCAGCACTGCTTCTTTTTGCATCAAAAGCTGCTGCTTACGGCTCCGGGGACGTGGCTCCCGTTCTGACTGCGCCCAAAAGGGCTGCGCCAAAATCAACACCACGAGTATGAGTAAAGATAATCCAAGTAAAATCGAACCGATTGACATATCAGTGATCAGTGTACAGTGATCAGTGTACAGTGTTTAGTCTACAATGTCAGGCATATGTTACCCATTCACTGTTTACTGTTTACTGTTTACTGCCTACTGTTTACTGACTCCCTCCTTCCGCTAAAAGTGTGTTGATTGTATTCATCATGGCTGGCCCGTTGACTGGGCCAATCACTACGTTCGCAATGACACCATCTTTGCCGATGAAAAAGGTTTCCGGCACGCCCGTAATTTCATAATCGCTGGAAATTGAAGTGCCTAAATCTGGCGCATTGGGATAGGTGATACCAAACTCTTTCAAATACTCAATCGAATTCGGTTCCACATCGGCATACGCCACGCCCAGGAAGACCACATCCTCATTCGCGTATTGGCGCGAGGCTTGCTCCAACAAATCCGCCTCCACCCGACATTCCACACACCAGGACGCCCAAAAATTAAGCACGACCACCTTGCCTTTCATTTCTTCCAACGTGGAGGCTGAGGCATTTTCCCATTCATAGCCATCGAAATAGTGGACGGTAAAGCCTGGTGCTGTTTGCCCTGCCTCAGGGCGCGTTTTGTTTGCGTTTATCAAACCCCAACCGACCAATGCTAGAATGCCAATGACGGCCACCCACAGCAAAATAGTAGTCACCCGAAATTTAGGTTTTGATTTTTCGGTTCCAACCGTTGGGTTCTCTGTTGGCTGAATTGTATCAGTCATAATTCACCTGTTTCAGTGTTCAGTGATTGGTCTACTGTTCACTGTTCCTGTTTACTTTTTTACTTTCCTTTCAGTTCTTGCTCAACACGAGCTGAATAATCATCGGGGGCAGGTTCTGGAGAAACGTCTTGTACGCCGCTTGCCGAAGTAACCGTTTCCGGATCATCTTGACGCAGCCCTTTCATGTAACGGGCAAAAAAGACCAACCCCAGCGCCACCGCAATAAACGGCAGCAGCCACAAGACAAAATTGATGCCCGTTTTAGGCGGCCGTGCCAAGGCGCTGTCACCATATTGCAGCACAAAATAATCAAATACATCTTGCTTCGTTTCACCGGCTGCCAGTTTGGTGCGGATCAATTCGCGCCAGTCAGCACACGCTTTGGTTGGACAAACATCCAGCGGCGTATTTTCGCAAACGGGGCAATATAAATCTTTTGCCACCTCATTCACTTCGTCGTCAGATACTTCCCGCAGTACAGGTTCTTCAGTTTCCACATCCTGTGCCGCTGCTGGCAGCACCAGCAAACTAGCAAACATGGTCAGGAATAATGACAAAACAATAAAACGGGATGACATAGTGCGTAGTGGGTAGTGCGTAGTCGGTTGTCTTTTACGCACTACGAAATAAGCTTCTAATATCAAATTTCTCTCTTCCTTCATCACCCTAATCTCCCACACCCAAGGCCATACGCTCACGTTTTGCTTCAGCCACTTTTTCTTTACGCGGATCAGGCCATGCCGCAATCAATGTGCCGATGACGAAGATTAGGCCGCCAGCCCACACCCAATTAATTAATGGGTTTACATAAACGCGGAAGGTAGCTTCAGTCGATGACGTCGGTTCCCAATTGACCAGGAGCACGTAGAAATCTTCAGAGATGGTGGAGCGTGCTGCCGGAATGGTCATTGGTTGACCGGTACGGGTATAGAGTTCAGTGCGCGGGTTGAGGTTTTTGACAAAACGGCCGTTGTAAAACACATCAACATCGGCTTCCGTAATCAACAAATCATCAGGGCCTGGGAACCGTTCCACACCGTTAAACACCATCTCATAATTGCCCATTGTCAACGATTCACCATTCTGCAAATTCAACTGCGTCTGCTGCTGGAAAACCTCCGTGCCAATAATGCCAAACGCCATCACCAAAACGCCAATATGAATCCAATAACCGCCATACCGCCGCCGATTACGTGACAGCAAATGCCCATAAGCCGTCAACACATTTTCCCCCCGTTTCATCCGCGCCCGGGTTCCCTTCCAGAACTCAATCAGCGTCAAAATCAGCGAGAAAATCACAATCCACATGCCAAGCAATGCCGCCCAATAACGAATACCCAGCGCAAAAATCACACCCACAATAACCGTCGTGGCTACGGCCGGCCACAACAAGGACATCTCCAACCGCTTCGCACTCGTCTTGTACCACATCGTCAACGGTGCCACACCCATCAACAGCAGCAAGGCTGCAAACAGAGGCGCCGTCGCTTGTTCATACACGGGTGCGCCCACAAATCCTTTTTCACCTGTAAACAATTCGGAGAAAATCGGATAGTAGGTAAACAAGAAAACCACCGCCAAAATAGCCATGATCAAGAAATTGTTATACAAAAACGCCGCTTCCCGAGACAAGAAGGAATTAATTTGATTTTCCGTGGCTAAATCTTCCCGTCGTTTGGTCATCCAATATGCAGAAAACAGGAACATAATAACAATAAACGCAAAGAAAAACGGGCCAATGGCTGACTGGGCAAAGGAGTGGACAGAAGAAATAACACCACTGCGCACCACAAACGTACCCAAAATCACCAGACAGTAAGTCATCACAATCAGGAACATGTTCCACATCTTAAACATGTTCCGTTTCTCTTGAATCATCACCGAATGCAAGAACGCCGTTCCCGCCAACCAGGGCATCAACGACGCATTTTCAACCGGATCCCAGGCCCAGTAACCGCCCCAGCCCAACACATCATACGCCCAACGGCCGCCCAAGATCAGACCCAGGCTCAAGAACAACCAGGCCACCAACGTCCACCGACGAGTCGTGCGAATCCAGCGGTCATCGAGTTTGTTGGTCAAAAGCGCCGCCATAGCAAAGCTGTAGGGGATGACAAAACCAACAAAACCCAAATAGAGCATCGGTGGATGAATGATCATGCCAGGATGACGGAGCAGTGGATTCAAACCATTACCATCAGGCGGAATCACTGTCATGCGTGTAAATGGGTTCTCGATAAAGGCAGAAATGCCCAAGAAAAACACCTGTGTCATACTAATCACAATAATGACATAGGGCATAAATTCGCGGTCAACACGCCATTTACGCATCATCACCACGGCCGCAAACAATGCCAGCAGCAGATTCCAGAAAAGCAGCGAGCCAGCTTGCCCACCCCACAGCGACGTCACTTTTAAGTAAGTAGGCATATCAATGCTGCTTACACGCCACACGTATTCAATTGAAAAGTCATTGTTCAACAAGGACATGATGATGGTACCAGCCGATAATGCCACCAGTGGAAACACCAAAATGACAGCATTTCTGCCACTTTCAACCCAACGTGGTTCATCAACTCTGTTGCCATACCAGGCAGCAACGGCCGCATAAATTGATACACCAAACGCAATGACTAACGCAAAAAATCCTAAATCAGCAATCATGTTGCTTCTCCAAAAACCCTATAGAATCTCCCGAAGGATACCACCAAAAATGCTCTTCCCGAAAGTATCCTCCGGGCAGTTGGTTGCAAAGCAAAGGGTTTGTTATTTGAGGATATAAATCGAAGAGGGGCTGGGTCCACCTATGAACCCAGCCCCGTGAATTTTAATAATCTGCGGGCTGTACTGCTGGTTGTCCTTCGCCCTCGTATTCCATCTCTTCATAGCGAGTGGGACATTTGAGGAAAAGTCCGCCAGGATTGGCGGTGAAAACACCATTGCCGTCTGCGCTGCCTTCAACCAAAGCCTGCGCATGGTCTTGCAGGAGGTCAGGTACTGGCTCGTTTAGCACAACAATGTGCAGCCGTTGTCCCGGTGCAGCCGGGTTATCAACAATATCAAATTCTAAACGGGAATTTGCAGCATCAATCTGTGTATATTCGACGGTATCGCCAATAACATAGCCGGAAACACGTAAATCGCGCCCGATCAGTCGTGCTTGTTGGGCATAAAACTCATCTACGGTTTTGTATAACTGTGTGCTGCCACTCATTGCGTTGACAACTAAATAGCCAATTGCCGCTACAAGCAGCAACCCACCGACAATAAATTTCCAACGGTTGCTTTTGGATTTATCCAGTAAGGCTTCTTCGCCTGTGTTGGTCCATGAGGTATCAGCCATTTTCTCTCTCCTATTTCAGTTTGCCCCCTCCCTGAAAATAATGTTTTCAAATTATACTGTGCTTGGTTTCACAATGTTAATGTTATAAGAAAATATTATGTTTGTATTAATGCAAGTATAAGATGAACAGATTGACCTGTCTATGATTTATCGTCACAAGTACAGTATGATGGGTGTCACGTTCTTTGTGTGACAAAAACCACCATGCTAGAATGTGACTATTGAGCGAATCATATGACAATTGATGGGAAACGGCCGTTACCAACCCTATTTCTTATCAATTGCAGATACTTATTATACCCACCTTTAGCTATAATTCATGCCTATCCTACATTAAAAGAAAGCAACTCATGCAAACATTAGATACGATTTTAGATAAACTAGACGATACCCGTGAACAATTACTGATGGCAATTGAAGTTCTGCCAGACGAAGCCTTGGTGGAAGAAGCCGCCATCGGCCGTTTTTCAATTGCCGATGTGCTGGCAATTCAAGCAGCATGGGAAGCTGAATTGGTAACTGGCTTTATGCACATCGACCAGGGCAAACAGCCAGAACGACTGCTTAAAGCATTGGCTGATCCCAAAACCTATAACAAGCAGAGCTACCTGGAAAACAAAGAACGCTCGTTGGACAGCATTTTTAACGATTATCAACTGGTGCGGGTACAAGTTGAGCAGTGGCTGGATGCGTTTTCAGAAAAAGTGCTCAACGACCGCAAACGATACAGTTATTTCCATGGAAAATCATTGGTGCAAATTATCGGCGAAGTGACTTGGGAACGAGAGCTTAAATATGTCTCTCCCTTTTCTGCCTTTGCCCAATCCTGGATTGACAGCCGTGACGCCGCCACCTTGATGGATGCCTCTACGTTTGTACCGCTGTCTGATTTAACTTTGAAGGATAATCCCCATGACGATACAAGCAATTGACCCAAATGTATACCAGGCGGCTCACGAAACGGCCGTTCTCACCAACCGCAGCGAGTTAGGCATGCTCAAATTCACCGGCACAACACGGCTTGATCTCATCAACCGCATGTCTACCCAGGCGGTCTTGGGCTTAAAAAATGGAGAAGGCAAAGCCACCATTCTCACAACCGATGTGGGGCGCATCATCGACCGTCTCATTTTGTACACCACCGACGACAGCGTATATGCTCTTACCAGTGAAAACAACAGTGACGCCATCGCGCGTTATCTGATGCGCTTTGTTTTCTTTAATGATGACTTTCATATCGAGGATTTAAGTGAGAAAACGGCCGTTTTCGGCATCTACGGGCCGCAAGCCAGCACCAAACTAAGCGAAGCAGGTTTTCCCGAAACGGATTTCCTCCTGCACCATTGGCGTCAGGCAGAAATCGCTGGCGTGACCGCCTACCTGCACCGCACCGACCCCATCGCTGGCGACGGCTACTTTGTCATGTGCCAGGAGGCTGACCGCGACGCCCTGTGGCAGCATCTGGTAGACAGCGGGCTGGCGGTGGCCGATGCGGATGCGTACGAGTGGCTGCGTATCGAAAATGGCAATCCCCGCTTCGGCCACGAACTAACCCAGGATTACATTCCGCTGGAAACTGGCTTGTGGGACGATGTCTCGTTCAGCAAAGGTTGTTACATCGGCCAGGAAATCATCGCCCGCATGGAAAGCCGCAACCGGCTGGCAAAGAAACTGGTCAAACTCACCTTGTCTGCACCTGTTGACGCAGGCGCGACGCTAACCGCCAATGACAAGAATGCTGGCACACTTACGTCTGCGGCAGGAACGGTGGCGTTGGGATATGTGAAAACGGCCGTTCTGGAAGCTGGCAGCGATCTATTTGTGGGAGAAACGGCCGTTGCGATTCAATCAATGGCCGAAGGCTAAAAGCAGCACCCCATGAATAGGACTATAACAGCCAAAAGCCGGGTTCACCCGGCGCCGTTTTTTAGCGCCGGTAATTATGCCGACGCGCAGTCGGATATGTGAGTCTCCGAATCCAATTAAAAATATATCTCTCCCAAAATCAACGCTCTCTGAGTTCTTCAGAGAGCGTTTTTTATTTCTGATCACTCACCGTCTCATTATTGTCTAATATTTGCAAACATAATACTTGACAATATATGAACAATAATTTATACTGTGTCCAGATTTGAGGAAATCAACTGAATCGGAAATC
>JACSSI010000964.1 GCA_014879345.1 Anaerolineae bacterium
CTCTGTTTTATGTAAACTATTGAATAGCGATGCTGCTTCTTGCACCCGGGTAAACGCGGTGATGTGGTCACCAGATTCAAACAACGTACTGCCATGCGGAATAATCACACGGCCGTTTCGCTCAATCGAGATCAATACACAATCATCCGGCAATTGTGCTGCCACCGATTGCACACTTTGCCCCACTACTGCGTCATCACTGTTGAGATAGATTTCCACAAACTCCGTGCCATCCTGCTTCTTCAATTCCTGGACGCGCTGGCTACGTGCCTGAATCTCATTCCGCCGCGTCAACGCCAAATCATAGGCTTTAATAATATCCTGACGCCGAATCAGCCCCAGCAGTTCGTACGGATCATCACGATTCACCACCGGCATTCGCCCCAAGCCACGTGTACTCATGCGTGACAAGGCATCCCCAATCGACTCATCGGGGAAAGACACTTTCAAATGAGGCCAGGTCGTGCCAATAACCGATACCAATGTATCGTCGGCCAATTCATCACCCAATGCCCGTTCCAAATCCGTAATCGTGACGACGCCCCACAATTTGCCCTCCTCATCCAGAACCGACAAGCCATGCGTATGGCTGTGGGCAAAAACCTCCTTTAATTTGGACAA
Source organism: Anaerolineae bacterium (assembly GCA_014879345.1). GTDB lineage: Bacteria > Chloroflexota > Anaerolineae > Promineifilales > Promineifilaceae. The sequence goes on from JACSSI010000964.1 coordinate 622, forward strand.
AGGTGTCTTCACCGATACCGTTTCCAAATTATTCCGCGCCATCACTTCATTCACCAATACCCCTTGCAATACATCCTGATCACGGCCGCGCCCCCAGTTGATACCCTTCAACCTTAATTTAAGCGTATAAATCGAATCGGGATAAAGATGCTCGGCCAGCAGCGTTGAAATCACCGTTGCCAACATCAGCGGCAAAATGAGCTTGTAGTCGCCCGACATCTCAAACACAATCAAGATGGCCGTAATCGGCGCTCGCGCCGCTCCGGCAAACACAGCCGCCATGCCCACAATGGCATACGCGCCCGGATGCACCACAATTTCCGGCCACAACATATGACCCGCCGTGCCCACGATACCGCCTAAAACGGCTCCCATAAATAAGGACGGAGCAAATACCCCACCAGAGTTACCTGAACCCAGCGTAAAGGTGGTAGCCACTAATTTGCCGATGAGAAAAATGCCCATCAATGTCAACGTCAGGTTGAAATCTTCGGCGATGGTATCGCCAATCAGTTCCAAACCGGGGCCGAGAACCTGCTTCCCAGGCAGAATGAGTAATGTCAGACCGGTAAGTAGCATACCAACGGCCGTTTTCACCGGCAGCGGCACCGACCATTTATCAAAACGATGTTCAGCGCCATACAACACCTTGATAAACAACACCGCCCACAACGCCGACAGCACCCCCAGCAGCGCATAAATTGGAATCTCACCCAGATGATTGAGGGGATACGCAGGCACTTGAAACGCCGGTTTGTCACCTAACAACGCCTGGCTCATCATACTTGCAGACACCGCACTCAACACAATCGCGCCAAAATAACGTACAGTCATCCTCCCCAGAATGACCTCCAGTGCAAAAATAGAACCGGCAATCGGCGCATTAAACGTCGCCGCAATACCCGCCGCCGCCCCACATGCCACCAACGTTCGAATCCGTTCATCGGAAAAACCAAGCCATTGCCCCACCGTCGAACCCAATGCTGAACCAACCTGCACCACTGGCCCTTCACGCCCGGCCGAACCACCTGCGCCAATCGTAATAGATGAAGCCAATACCTTCACCGCCGCCACCCGCGCCCGAATCCGACCGCCACGCAGGGCGATAGCCTCCATCACCTCTGGCACACCATGCCCTTTCGCTTCCTTTGCCCAACGATCAATCATAAACCCGACAATCAACCCGGCAAAAGCCATAAATGCCAGCAATCCAGCCACGCCATATCCTGCTTGCACCCACAGCGCCACCTTGTTAATCTGAGCCAGCATCCAAATAAACACAATCGCGGCAACGCCAGTTATAGCCCCGACAATTATCGCACTCACAATCAATACCAACTGTCCAGGATATGATAATCTCTCAACAAAATCTTGTACGTGCTTTTTCCAGGTGGGCAAGGCAACAGTAGAATTTTTCACACCAACAACTCCATTCTCTAAATTTATTACTGTGTAACAAAAGTGATCTAATCTTTCTGAGACTAGCGGCGGCTGAGCCTGTCGAAGCCAAAGCGATGCGTGCTACACCACTACC
>JACSSI010000965.1 GCA_014879345.1 Anaerolineae bacterium
TCTCTCCGCTGACACCATTAACCAGTATTGAAGACATTGAACTGGGTGTACACGGCCTCGTCATCGTTAGCGGCAGCAAGCGGGCGCTGCTTCTGCCTCAAGTACCAGGCATGTTTGGCTGGACGCGGGATGAATACCTGGAAGCCATTTGCCGCAAGGCAGGGCTGCGACCCGGTGCCTGGCGTTCAGCAGAGCTGCTATCTTTTACCACACAAACATTTGAAGAAATCGACTAGTACCTGCCACCCTGCAACTTTGCCACCTTGCGCCCTTTCTCAATTTGCCCCGTTCCCCTGCCAGGAGTAACATTCCCCATCTAAATCTGGGAGAATTAAATGCCTGTGCAACCATTACCGCCTGAAAAGCTGCGCCTTACCGTAGACCCATCCCGTTTTACCTTTGAAACAACCGCAGAACTGACGCCTATTAACCATATTATTGGGCAGCCGCGTGGTATTCGTGCCATTGAATTTGGCATGGGCATCAACAGTCGTGGCTACAACGTGTTTGTCATGGGGCGTACCGGGACGGGGCGAGCTACAGCTATCGAGAGTTTTTTGCAAGCGCACTCAACTGAGGAGCCTGTGCCAGATGATTGGATTTATGTGCACAACTTCAGTAAACCCCACTGCCCACGGGCGATTGCGCTGCCAGCCGGTGAAGGCAGTGTGTTCCAGGCGCGTTTGGCCGCCTTGATTGGCACGATTAGCGAAGATTTGCCCCAGGCGTTTGATTCTGAGACGTATCAGGAAGCGATTCAAGCAGTTCGTTTTGCTTTTGAGGAGCAGCAAGCGGCAAAATTGTCTGTGTTGAGCGGGAAGGCGGCAGAACAGGGTTTGGCGTTGATACGGACTGCTTCTGGGATTGCGGTGGTGCCGGTTAGTAACGGCCGTCAGCTTACGCCAGAAGAGTTGGGGCAGTTGCCGTTGGCGCAGCAGCAAGCCCTGGAGAAAAATCTGGAAGCGCTCAGTGATGAATTGGAAGAAACGCTCTACGAAATTTATGAATTAGAGGGCGAAACGCGGCAAAAAATCAGAGCGGTGGATCGCACGGTGGCGGAAGCGGCGGTGCAGCATCATTTTGCGGAGCTGAAAGATATTTATCTGGAATATGATGAAGTGTTGTTGTACTTGAATGAGGTACACCAGGATGTATTGGCTCAGATTGATGATTTTGCGCCGCAGTTGGACAGTCAGGAAGATATTGATTTGCGCCGGTATGAGGTGAATTTGTTTGTGGATAACGGCCGTTCCGCAGGCGCACCCGTTGTCATTGAACAAAACCCGTCGTTTATGAACTTGTTTGGTCGATTGGAATATGAAATGGCGGAAGGCGCTGTCTTCACCCATTTCACCAACATCAAATGCGGCAGTCTGCATCAGGCTAACGGCGGGTATTTGATTTTGCAGGCGAATGATTTTATGGAACATCCCATGGCGTGGGAAGCGCTCAAACGGGCGCTGCGTACGCAAGAATTAAGCATCCAGCCCTCGGCAATGCTGGATGAATCACGGGTTTTGGCAAAATCCTTGTCGCCAGAACCCATCCCGCTGGATGTGAAGATTATTTTGACGGGCAGTACGGCAATTTATTACGCCTTGTATGAACAGGATGAGGATTTTGCCAATCTGTTTAAAGTTCGCGCCGATTTTGACTTGTCGATGCCGTATGATGAGGCCAATGTGACGGAGTATGCGGGCTTTATTGCCACCCGCTGCCACGAGGAAAAGCTGCTGCATTTTGACAGAACGGCCGTTGCAAAAATCGTTGAATATGGCAGCCGCCTGGTTGAGCAGCAGCGTAAGCTGAGTACACAGTTTGGGGATGTGGCTGATTTGATTCGGGAAGCGAGTTATTGGGCCGGGGTAAACGGCCGTTCCCTTGTTACCGCCGCCGACGTGCAGCAAGCGTTAGACGAGCGCACTTACCGGTCTAATCGCATCGAAGAAATCATTCAAGAAGAGATAAAAGACGGCACGATTTTTATTGCCACCAAAGGAGAAGTGGTCGGACAGGTCAATGGCTTGTCGGTGATGCAGATGGGTGACTATGTCTTTGGGCAGCCCGGGCGCATCACGGCACGCACCTACATGGGCGAAGGCGGCGTCATTCACATCGAGCGCGAAACCGACATGTCTGGTCCCATT
>JACSSI010000063.1 GCA_014879345.1 Anaerolineae bacterium
GGTTTCTCCACGACCTCAATTTTATCGTTATGTTAAACTGCGTGCTATCTCAGCGCGTAACATGAGTCAATAATTTTCAGATTATAGCACGGAAGATTCATTGTTGTTTTTCTTTTGGTATTTCTTTAATTTTTATCGTTTGATGTTCCCCGGCAGGATATAGGGGTAAGGTTTGCGTAGGAGATGATGAAGCCAACGGTCGAAGCGGCGTGCGCTGAGGTAGAAGCGCCAGATGAAGGCATCTTCGCGGTAATAGGATTCAATTTCTTGGAGGGTGATGGGCGGGAAATCGGGTTTACTGAGCTTGTTGCGGTCACTGAGCTTGTCGAAGGTGGGGTCACTGAGCTTGTCGAAGTCGCGGTCACTGAGCTTGTCGAAGTGCGCCCAACGTTCATTGGCTATTTTGAGCAGATCAGGCACTAGTTCTGCTTTCTGCTCCTTGTACAAATTCGCCAGCAAATCAATCGTCACCTTACGCAAGTCATAATAACGTGTGACCACCTCGTCCAAATAAAAGACCCGGAGGAGCCAGGCCAAAAAGCTGGGCGCATTGCGCAAGAAAATCTCAGCGTCAAGCTGTTCCACCCCGTTGCGGCGCAGGAGCGGCGAACTGGTATCAAAATAAACGAGATTGAGTGGCTCCGGCAAGTTCCCGTTCTCCGCCGCAAACTCAGTTACTGCCCAATTTGAAAGCTGCCCATCAAAACCTACTTCGATTTTTCCCTGATTTTGGGCGTTGAAAGCAAATACTTTGTCAAACTCATCAAAAATGCCTGTGATGAGGGCAATGGCCTGGGCGGCATCCAGTTGGTGAATGGCTTTGTTGGCGATGGTGAGCGGGTCGAGTTTTTTTTGCACGAGATAGATGACGGTGTAACGGCCGTTTACCCCCGCAAACGCCACCATTTTCCCTGGCACCATGTCAAGGCCAATCTCGGCAAAAACAGCCATGCAATCATTGTAAAGCGTCACATAATCAGTCGCTTCTGCCATGTTTTTGAACGAGGGAATACGCTTGTAGGCCAGTTGCCCGTCGCCCGCATCAATGCTGAAAACGGTGCTGATTTCACCGTAGCCCAATACCTGCGCGGGAATCTTGCTCTGCTCAGGCTTGCTTGGATTCAAGCCTTGCTCAAATTCCTGCAAAAATGCCACATCAACGGGTAGTGGTTCCATGATCAGCCTCCCAACATCTGTGTGACTGCTCCTAAAGCGGCATCTACACGCTGTATGATTTCTGCTGCTAACGGCCGTTCTATCATCAACGGTGGCAATAACTGTGCCACTCGCTTGTCGTTGTTGGCGTAAACGGAAAGCAAGCCATTGTCAAAAGCCGCCTTCGAGAACAATGGCCCGCAATATTCATTCACCATCTCAATGCCCATCATCAGCCCCACTTGGCGCAGTCCCACCAAAACCTGCGGGTGCTTTTTCTGGAGCGACTGGAAACCCTCGGCAAAAACGGCCGCGCATTCGCCCACGTTTGCCAAAAAAGCTGGCTCACTGCTGATTTCCAGTACCTTGAGCGCCACCGGACAGCCCACCTCGGCCCCGCCAAATGTGGAAATGTGGATGAACGGGTCGTCGTGGAAAACCGTCTCCAATTCCTTGCTAAAGCAGGTCGCCGACATGGGATAAATGCCCCCCGACAACCCTTTGCCAATAACCATGATGTCCGGCACGACGCCAAATTGTTCACATGCCCACAGCGTACCGGTGCGCCCCAGCCCTGTCTGCACTTCATCCAGAATGAGCAGGGTTCCTGTCCTGTCGCACAACGCACGTACTTGGCGCAAATAATCGGGTGGCGGAATGGGCATACCGAGTGTGGCGGGGATGGTTTCCAGGATGATGGCGGCGGTGGGGGATTGGGAAACGGCCGTTTCCAACGCCTCCATCTCGCCAAACACCACCTGCTCAAACCCAGGCGCACTCATGCCAAACGGTTCATAATACTTGCCATCACCTGCCGCCAGCGCCAGCCCGGTATGCCCGTGATAACCGCCATTGACCGAGATGATTTTCTGCTTGCCGGTGTAGCCTCGCGCCACCTTGATGGCTAAATCGACAGCCTCGCCGCCGCCCACGCCAAACACCGTGTAAGCCAAGTCGCCGGGCGTCAGTTCCGCCAGTTTAGCCGCCAACGCCGCCCGCTGTTGGCTGATGAGGTGGTGGTTGCCAATATCCAGCGTCTGCAAACTATCCATCAGCGTTTGCACAATCGCTGGATGGCGGTGTCCGAGATTGAACACGCCGCCGTTACAGTGACAATTGATGAGCCGCGTTTTGCCATCGACATCCCACATAAACGGCCCTTCGCGCCGTCCTGGCACAAAATCAATGCCCGCAAACTGGAAAAACGCCACCTTGCCCGCAGAAACATGGTGGGCAAACTGGTTGATAATGTCATCTTTGTTTTGAACGGGAACTGTTTGAGAAGGGGTCATGGAACCTCCTGAACGCTTGGAAACGGCAACTTTTCCAGAACAAATAGCTACCTACATGACAAGAGAGATGCTTACAAATCCATGTAACACCAATCATTGTACATGATTTGAAGGTGATTTTGGTGAACAATTACACCCTGTAAAAATTTGATTCCCCATTCGAGACACTATAAAATCGGTGGCACTATATTCTCCTTTTCATTTATGAAAGTATACCTTGCACACCGTTCAAACATTTTGGAAAAAAGAATGGCGTATTTCGTGGCAAACGGCCGTTATCACGGTCGGTCTTTTGTCATTTATTAGCTTTTTAACCACGTTGCAAGTCCATATCAACGGCAGCCCGCATCCCTTTGCCACAGATGTGGGTGAAATTCAAAACGCACTGCCTCGTTGGGGAACCATCCACTACAACGGGTATCCACTCTACACATTCATAGGATCAATCTTCGTGACGGTATTGCGCCTCATTGGCATTTCGCCAGCGATGGGTGCCTCGCTTTATTCTGCCATGTGGGGAACCATCAGCACCTTGCTGCTGATTTTGTTGATGAAATCCCTGGGCATACACCCCTTGCCAGCGGCGCTTACCGCCCTCATGTATGCGCTTTCCACATCCATTTGGGTGGATGCTTCAATCGCTGAAGTACACACCATGTCGATGGTGCTTTCCTTTATAACGCTTTATTACGCCGTGCAATTTGGCCGGTTTGGACAAAAACGAGACCTGTATTGGCTGGCATTTTGGGGCGGTATGGTGTTGGCGCATCAACGGGCGTTTGCGCTCTTTTTACCCGTTATCTTGTTTTGGGCATGGCCTCATTGGCGCTTGATTCTGCGGAAATTTTTTCCCGTGTTGGGACTGGGACTTATAGGGCCACTGACCTATCTTTATTTGCCCCTTCGTGCCTGGATGGGTGCTGACTGGACCTACAGTTCGCCCGGCACCTGGCAAGGTTTCTGGGCATTGGTATTTTACACACGCAGCGATCTGGTGATTGTGCCAGATACGGCGGCGCTTTGGCTAGAACGCATACAAGGGATCGCTACTTTATTAAGCAACGATTGGCCCTGGATATTGATGGTATTGGGGATAGTGGGGTTACTGCTGCCAGGAAGCCCGGCGCGCCCGCAAGAACGTTTGGGGCTGTTTGTGACCTGTCTGCTCCATTTGCCAGTTAGCTTTATTGTGTGGGAAGGGCGTGTCTCGGATGCGCTTTTAGCGGTTAAGCTGCCCATCATTGCTATTTCGGCAATTGGTTTGGCTTTGTTGCTGGAAGTGCTGTGGCAGAAACGGCCGTTATGGGGCAAATTGGCGGTGGTGTGCAGTTTGGCAATCGTTGTCTGGCTGTTTTTCAGTAACCGTCCGTTGGTCTTGGCCGTGACCCAAGATGACAGCACAGTTGCCACCATCACGTTGGCCGAACAAATCCCCCCAACCACGGCCGATGGGCGACCGCAAACCCTCATGGCTTTATGGGGCCACGACTATTGGGCACTCGAGTATGCTCAAGCCTATGAGGGAAAATTCCCTGACTTAACATTGGTGGATCATGACAATGATTTTGCAGACATCATACAAACGGATCATTTATTAACGCTTTCAAAAACGTTCTATCTCCGGCCTGTTGCCTGGTGGGAAGACATTTTAGGCCCCATATCTTTGACCTCTGTCGCGCCAGAGATTGTAGAGATTCAGGTAAAGCCGCAGGTAATAGACGCAAGCCAACCTGTTTCCACAGAGTCAATACAAACTGTTTCTTTACACTCAAGACAATCCGTTTCCCCTAAACACGCCTTATTCGATTTGGGCAACGGCATTGCCATCCAAAATGCAGAACTGGTCTGGGTCGATGAGGACACTCTCCATCTCACCATCGCGTGGCAAGCCATGCAAGACAACCTGAGCGATTACAGCATCGCCGTCCATCTCGTCGCCCAAGACCCGCCAACTGGCCCACAAGACATTCTTACCCAGGCTGACCGCAATCATCCGGTTTACGGCTGGTATCCAACATCATTGTGGCAAGCGGGAGAAGTAGTGACCGATCACTTTTTGCTGGACGTACCAGCGGATGGTAAGCCGATGGCTGTGCGCGTGGGTATGTATCAGGCGTTGGCGGATGGCTCGTTTGAGAACAGTGAGTGGTTGTCGCTGCCAGTGCCGTAGGCTTATGGCTGCAAATGCTGCTCAACGGTTCTTATCAAGGTTGCCATTTTATACGGTTTAGACAGAAAATCTGTGATTGCTTCATCTGCAAACTGGCGGGAAATTTCTCCCGCACTGTAGCCGGAAGAGAGTATGATTTTTGCCTCTGGGTTAATCTGTTTCAACTGCTGAAACGTTTGCTGCCCACTCAAACCGGGCATGGAGAGGTCTAAAATGAGTAAATCGATGATGTGGCTGTTTTGTCGGTAAAGTGCAACGGCCGTTTCCCCATCCGCTGCTATTAAAACTTTAATGCCTTCCATGCCTAATATATCGACAATGGCTTCGCGTACGGGCTTTTCATCATCAATCACAAGCACAGTATGCGCTGATTTTGGTAACTGCCTGAATAGTTCTGGTTCTGGCTGGACAATGAGGTCTGTCGTGGTGGTGGCGGTGATGGGAAAAAGCAGTTCGAAGGTTGTGCCAACACCCGGTTGGCTTGTGACAGCCAAGCCACCTTTATGACCGCGTACAATACCCAGGCTGGCGGCCAGGCCTAAGCCACGTCCTGTGAATTTGGTGGTGAAGAAGGGATCGAAGATTTTGGACACGGTTTCGCTATCCATGCCGCTGCCATTGTCTTTCACACAGAGCATGATGTATGGGCCGGGGAGCAGCGGTTGATTGGTTAAATGCCAGTATAGTTCGTCAGCTTCGGTGATTTCTTTTGTTTTGGTGCAAATAGTGACCTGGCCGATCTCGCTTTGGATGGCTTCTGCGGCGTTGAGGATGAGGTTCATCACGATCTGTTGTATTTGCCCTGGATCGCCGAGAAAGAGGGGTAAGGTCTCATCCAGGTTTAATTGCAAGTGAACATGTTTGGGGATAACGGCCGTTAACAGATGCACATTGTCTTGAATTAACTGGTTCAATTGGATGGCTTGCATATCAAACGTGCCGCGACCGGAGTAATCGAGCATTTGTTTGGTTAGAGCGGCTGCTCGTTCAGCGGCTTGCAGCACTTTTTCCATATGGCGACGGGCGGGGGCATCGGGTTCCATTTTTAGCAGGGCCAGTGATGTTTGGCTTAACATGGCTACTAACAAATTATTGAAATCATGCGCCACACCACCCGCCAGGATGCCTAAGCTTTCCATTTTTTGGGTGTGCCACATCGCCTCTTGCTCTGCCTTTTTTTCTGAGACATCCCGGATTGTGGCTACAATTGAGACGACCTGGCCTGTTTTATCGTAAACAGGGTCTAGCGCATAATCAAAGTGTTGCACGGCCTGTTCGTCTCCCCCCGATTTGATTGAAAATTCATTGGCAACGGTATCTTTTGTAGAAAAAACGAGGTCTAGCTCGTTTTGGAATTCGTCGAGTTCAAACAAAGGGATTTCTTGCCAGGTTTTGCCAGTGATCTGCTCAAGGTCAACTCCCATATTTGCTAAAGCGGGGGGGCTGGCATAGCTGTAGCGGCACTGCTGGTCAAAGATGAAGAAGTAATTGGGGGTAGTGGAAAGAATAACGTCTAGCATTTTTTGTTGCCGCTCGATTTCTGCCGTGCGTTGAGCCACGCGCTGCTCGAGCAGATCGCTGTGGTCTTTTAGCTGGGTGATGACGAGGCGCAGACGATCTGTCATGCTGTTAAATGTTTCGGCTAGATCGCCGATTTCGTCATGAGATTCGATGGGAGCTTGAACGTCCAGGTTTCCTTCTCGCACTTGTTGGGCAACGGCCGTTAAGCGCAAAATAGGCTTTGTTAAAAATTGAGCAGCAACCAGTGCGCCTATGATCGATATGCCCAGAATAAAACCAGCTAGTACCAAGATGTTTCTTTGCTGGGCTGTGACCAACGCCAGCGCAGACTGCTGTTCCTGATGCGCCATAACCTGCCAACCCAGGTTGGTAATGAGCGGATCCTGATCGATGGTAGTAATGGGGGAGAGGCTGGCTAGATTAGAGACATCATCCAGCACAATGCGAGCGAATGTGTGGGTTTGCAGCGTATCAATGATTGGTTTATCGAGGGGAACGGCCGTTTTAATTGCTTCCCACGCGGCCAAATCACTACTCAGCAATTGGGGTGTTTGCAGAACACGGCCGTCGGACAATAACATGTCCAGATAAAGCTCATCTTCAGTGATGGTGGCAGCATGCAAAACATCGCCAATCGTTGTGAGATCATAAACTGAGCGCAATATGCCAATCACCGATTCCCCATCTGCGTCATAAATCGGCACCGCCATCGCCAAACCCAAAACACCCCGGCTTTCATCAAATGCGGGCTGCCCAATGTAGGTACTACCCAGACCATCGTTGTAAGCTATTTGCCACCATGTCTCGTCTCCCTGATAGTAGTCAGTGGTCATATTGGTGGCCGCCAATAACGCACCATACTTATCTGTAATAAAAATTTCTTGATGATTAGGGAAACGCGCCCGGAACCCTTCAAGTTCATCGGCCGAGGTATTGGTCAAGATAATTTGAGCAGTACGATCCGTCTCAACAGCATTTTGCCACGCTACATCTTTGGCAGCTAATTCTGTTTGAATCATTTCTGATTTTTCAGGGTAGAAATCGTTTGATAGCGTAGCCTTGCTAATGAGGATTTCGTTTAATGTGAGGGATTGCAGCAGATCAATTTGATGAGCCAACAAATCACCGACGGCAAATCCCTGGCTGTTGGAAAGATTATTTAAATCAATTCCCGCCGTTTTAACCAGGGTTTCGCTGGTGGTGTAATTAACTGTTAGGGCAACGGCCGTTACCGAAGACAAGCTGATAAGCAGAAAGACAAGAACAAACTTCGTCCGCAGCTTAAAATAGCTCAGTTGCCACTTTGATTTTCGCTCACGACTATTTATTGACATCCGTTAACCCGCTTCCTGCTTGACGATGAAAAAACACAGATTTATATCCATTTGACAGAATCTTGCTGTTTTAGCGCCAGTCCATTCCGACCCTGTCTATTGATCTGCTAAATACGCCTTCACAGCTGTTAGATCATCACGAGAAAAAAAGCTCGTATCTACATTGTGATAACCAGCTTTTTTACCAGTCTCCATAGCCACAAGCGCGGCTTCTGCCGTTAACTTCCCAATTTCATAAGGAGATTGCGCGGCGACAGCTTGCAAAATATCATCATCGGCTAACAACATTTGGGCAATTTGCGGACTCATATCAACGCCAAACACAAACACTTGCCCGGCCAGATTTTCCGCACGCACGCCAGAAACAGCCCCAATGGTAGCACCTTCATTCTGTGCCCATAAAATAGTGATTTGAGGATTCCTTTGCAGCATATTTTCTGCAGCAACCATAGATTCATCAGCGCGGTACTCTTCATAATTAGCATCTTCATACCAAGTGAGATTATGATCTAGCAACGCTTGTCGAAAACCTGCATCTCTTTTCTCACAGCAGCTCAAAATCCCGATATGCGGCTCTTCCAGCCCCCGCGCCTCAAGCCACGACACCAAATATTCACCAACACGATAACCTATAGAATACTGATCCGTTTCAAAAATACCCGCAACGTTTTCGGCCGTTACTTCATCGGTAAAACAACCGTTATAACAAACAACAGGAATGCCAGCTTTATACGCTTCATGAATAGCCGCAATAGATCCATCCAGGTCAACAACGCGAGGTGAAATAAGAATGGCATCCACGCCCTGCTGGACAAATTCGTAAATCCATTGAGTTTCCAGCAACACATCATCTTCATGAAAGTGAAATTGAATATCAACGCCTGCTTCTTTCGCGACATCTTCCATGCCCAGGGCAACTGTCTCAAAAAAATTGTCATTTAAGAAGAGGATGGCGCCAATTACTTTCTTCTCTGTCTCTGGTGTAGGCGGCAACCTGGTGGGGGTAATTGTGGCAGGAATGGGCGTATCTGTTGGCGGAGTAACTACCGCTTCCGTTGTGCTAGAAACGCAGGCCGAAAAAATAATTGGGATACAAATGAGAACACATAAAAGAAGGGATGCGTGGAGTTTCTGTCTCATGTTTAGCTTCCTATAATGATTTGTAACTGTTCAAGTAGCCGCAGCTGTAGCCTGAGCTTGTCGAAGGCGGTTGGTGCGAATCGCTTTGGCTTCGACAGGTGGTTCTTGAGCTTATCGAAAGGCTCAGCCGCCGCTATGCACTAAGTTTGACCAGTACCTGTATAGATACAATGATTTTATCATAAAGTAATGCGATAAAAGGGGGAAGATGATCCCTGATTAGCTTTTTACGAGTTCTGCAACGCGCCATTCAACGTCACCACGAGCCGCCGCCCCCGTGCGCGATCTCGGTGTTCACAGAGGTAAATGCCTTGCCAGGTGCCCAAAGCTAAACGGCCGTTAGCTATAGGAATGGAGAGACTGGAGCCAAGCAATGCCGCTTTGATATGGGCGGGCATATCGTCTGGCCCTTCATAGGTGTGGATGTAGTAGGGTTGATTTTCCGGAACCATCACGTTGAAGTGGCTCTCGAAATCCTGGCGCACGGTGGGGTCTGCGTTTTCGTTCAGCGCCAGGGCAGCAGATGTATGTTGAATGAAAATATGAGCCAGCCCCACCTGATAATCTTGAATTTCCGGCACTTGCGCCACAATTTCATGGGTAACTAAATGGAATCCGCGCCGTTTTGCTTGCATTGTGATTGTTTTTTGAAACCAACTCAATTTTAAATTCTCCTGTTTTGACAGGGTCGTATTTCCTGACTAAACCTTGTGTTACAATATGATCATCATGATACCACGATCTGAATCAACCATTACCACCTATCGACAACATTTCAAAGCACAACAGGCCAAGAAGCTTGAAGAACGTGAAGCAAAACGATTATATGCATTGGAAACAGTAACGGCCGTTTTGCCACCAATCATCTCTCAATTTCCCACCATCCAGCAGCTTTTTCTCTTTGGTTCTATCGTACACCCAGGTCAATTTCATGCTAAATCTGATATCGATATTGGCGTTTTGGGAACCACAGCAGAAGATTATTTTGCCTTATGGCGAGAATTAGAAGCGAAATTACCTGAATGGATCATCGATTTGAGAGATATTTCAGATGATTCGTTTTTTGCAAATACCGTTCAAAAAACAGGATTGTTAATTTATGAACGAGCAAATAAACTTGCTAAAAGCTGAGATATACGACAGCCTAGAAGCTATTGCTGCAGCATATTCGAAACTGAATGAAATTAGTCAACAGGAGTATGATGAAGACACCTGTATTTTAATTGCATACCATTTGCATGTAATTTACGGGTTGTTTGAGAACATATTCACACGCATTGCCGCTAATTTTGGCAATCATCTTGATGATTCAACGCAATGGCATACCTTGTTGTTGAAGCGGATGTCTATGGAAATTCCTAATACGCGCCCAGCTGTAATTAGCCAGAATACCTATCTCGTGTTGGATGAATTACGACGCTTTCGTCATCTATTTCGGAATGCATATGTTTTGAAGTTTGACCCAGATAGAATACGGCTTATCGTTAGAGATGCGTTTCGATTAGAAACGCTATACCCAGATGATGTTGCGCTGTTTCAAAGATTTTTGGATTTGATAGCTGAGTAACATTATTGTTGAGCACCAATCATAATCTGCGTTTCTAGGATAATGTGATCCGCTATCCTATTCCCCCCATCAGCCACAACCAGCAATCGTTCCCCTGTCACCGGATTGTACAAGCCGACTTCTAGCGTGTAGCTGCCTTCCGGCGCGTTCAAGGCGGTGGGCATGGCATACGCATCGACAATGACTTCGCCTGGCCGCCAGGTGGTGGTGGGACGGCGGTTGTTGACGGGTTCGTTGTCCTGTTGACCCCAGAGAAAGTTCTCGGTTTCAGCGTTGAATACATCACCTAAGAGATGGGTGAATACTTTGAATTGGGTGTCGATTGGTTCTGTTGTCTGCCAGTAGAGGGACATGCGCACGGGTTCGCCCGGCGCAATTGTTTCTTCTTCTACGGTATAGCCTAGCAGTTTTATGCCGTTGGCAAAGGCGATGTTTAGCGGATGGGTGATTTTTACATCATCAACGCCGACAAAAGTTTGGAACCGCTCTTTGATCCACACCTGGGCAAATTGGGCGCAGTCGCCATCACAGTTGAGCAGGTAGAAGTCGTAGCTGCCTTCGACTGTATCTGGCGGCAGTTGGAATACGGCTTCTTTGCGAATGAGTCCGTCGGCTGAGGCCTGGTCTTCGGGTGTGAGCTGCACGGTGGCCCATTTGATGGCTTGCCCAGCCTGGTTTTTGAGGCCGATTTCCATCGCGTGGCTTTCGGCAGCCATCTGCTCGCTGCGGAAAAAGTAGAGACCGAGGCGGATGGTGTCGCCGCTGTGGTAGGTGCCGGAGGGCAAATCGTAGCCGACGAAGTGGAAGCCGGGTTTGACGACGGTGTCGGTATCGAACTGCGGTTTTGCGCCTGGCGCCAATAGTCCCATTTGCGCGGCGCGTTCTGGGGTGCGGGCGTAGAAACGCAGGGCTTTGTCGCCGTGGTTGTAATTTACTGTGGCGAGGGCGTGTTCATCAAGCCATTTTAAGATGTAACCTTCCGGGTCGGTGACGTTGGCGTAAGGGGTGAGTACGAGCCAGATGCCGTCGTTGTTTTGCCAGAGGGGTTGGAGGAAGGAAACGGCCGTTTCCTCATCAACATCCCACCCATGCGGCACACCTGCCCAGTCGTCCGCGTAATGGTAGGCAAAAATCGGCCAATCTTTGTCCGAATGCAGCACCACAGCATCAGCGGGTTGGGCGTAGGCGATGAGCGTATCGACCATCGACTTGTAATCATCCAGCAGCACCCGGCCGTTGTGGTACCCACGCATGCCAGCAGCAGCAGCGAAGAGGATGATGAGCGTTAAAACAAGCGTCACCCCCCGTTGAAACTGACCCAAACGCACCACCCCCCAGGCTAACAACACCACGTAGGCAGAGAGGAAAATGATAAGGTAGCGGGGGGCAATCTGCGGCGCGTAAAAGAAGTTGGTTTTGGGTAGGGAGACGATGTAAACGACGAAGGCGGGCAGCAGCAAGCCGAACAGCAGCAGCGCCAGTTGGTAGAGCGGCTGCGGGTTCTGTTTGCGGGTTTTGAGGACATGGTAGAGGAGAACGGCCGTTCCCACCAAAAATATCAACAAGACCGGCAGCGTAAACCGCGCCCACTCATCCACATTCGAGGCAATACCAGACACCAACACCGTCCAGTAAATCTTCAAAAAGTTAATCAAAGTGACCGGGGAGGCAGACGTCCAGGTGGGAATCCGCCCCAGCGCATAAGCCAGCCAGGGGGCAAAAAGCAAGAGAATGGCCGCTTGGACCAGCGACCAGGTGATAAACTCCCGCCATTTTCCCCGCGCACGCGGCAGCACCTGCAGCAGCCAGACCAGGTTTGCCACAAACAATACCATCACAGAGAGATAGAGCGTGTACAGTCCGGCCGTCATAAAAAAGATGTAGGCCAGCCAATCTTTGCGTCTGCCATATTTCCACACGCGCACCGTCGCCCACAACGCGCCAGCGCCCAACAGCGCCGACAGGGCATACATGCGCATTTCCTGCGACCAGGCGATATTGAAGCGGGAGACCGTGAGCAGCAGCGCCGCCAGTAAGCCCACTTTTTTGCCGCCAATCGTTTGGCCGAGCAGATACGTCATGCTGATGGTCATTACGCCGATAAAAACGGAGAGCAGGCGCAGACCAAATTCAGTATCGCCGCTGACGAAATGCCACAATTGCAGCATCCAAAAGTAGAGGGGGGGATGGACGTCGTTGGCAGTCCATTGGGTGGCAACAGCAAAGGATTGACGGGCTGCCCAGGCGGCCAGTCCCTCATCCCACCACAC
>JACSSI010000966.1 GCA_014879345.1 Anaerolineae bacterium
ACTACGCACTACGCACTACGCACTACGCACTACGCACTACGCACTACGCACTACGCACTACGCACTACGTTCTAAAGCGCCTGGTCCAAATCCGCAATGAGATCATCCGGGTGTTCTAGGCCAACCGAGATGCGCAACAAGTTGGGGGGCGTAGACGTGTGCGGTCCCTCAATCGAAGCACGGTGTTCGATAAGGCTGTGCGTGCCGCCGAAACTGGTGGCGCGGATAAACAACTTTACCTTTGCCGCCACTGCCATCGCCGCTTCCGCATTTCCTTTGACCAGCACAGAAAACAAACCGCCAAAGCCGTCCATCTGTTTTACCGCAATCTCATGCCCTGGATGCGTTTTCAAGCCAGGATGCAGCACCCTTTCGACGGCAGGGTGGCTGTTCAAAAACTGCGCGATTTGCAAAGCGTGGTCAGATTGCGCCCGCACGCGGTAAGGCAGCGTTTGGATGCCACGCAGCAGCAGCCAACAGTCAAACGGAGATGGCACAGCGCCGCCAATATGCTGAATGGTTTGCACGTGGGCAAACAGGTCGCTCTCTTCTCGCGCCACCAGAATGCCGCCCAAAACGTCACTGTGGCCGCCTAAATACTTAGTCGTAGCATGAACCACGAAATCTGCGCCGAGGGAAAACGGCCGTTGTAACACCGGCGTCGGAATCGTATTATCCACCGCCACCAACGCACCCACACTTTTTGCCAACTGCACCACCGCTGCAATATCTGTAATTCTAATTTGTGGATTAGATGGCGATTCCACAATCACCAGCCGCGTGTTTGGCTTCAGCGTTTTTTCCAGTTCAGCCAATGAAGTCATGTCAATAAAGCTGATATCCAGACCCCAGGGGATAAAAATCTCACGCATCACCCGTTGAATGCCAAAATACATATCGCCCGGCACAATGACATGGTCGCCAGGGCTGAGTGCTTGCAGCAGCGTCATCATGGCAATCGAGCCAGACGAGAAAGCTGCCGCCGCTGTGCCCCCTTCCAACGCCGTCAGGCAAGCCTCCAATGCAGCCCGGTTGGGATTGTCGCTCCGCGTGTAATCATATCCAGATGGGTAGCTGCCATCGGCTGCTCGTTCAAATGTGGTGGATAGATGGATAGGAGGGGTAACGGCTCCTGTGCTGGGATCAATAAGATGACCGCTGTGAACGGCCGTTGTCTCTAAATTAGTCATCATAAAATCCTTTATCTACATGTTTTCCCAATTGTACGGCGAGATGGTCTATTCGCAATCAATTATTGACACCGAAATCGTAGGACAAACATTGCTGAATGGCAGAAACCTTTGCTTGTAGCTTTTCCCCAGGTGTCTATAATTGGGGACTTTATTATCGAGCAAGAGAAAATAGCGGCAGCTACTTTTTTAGCGACCGCTACTTTTTAGCGACAACATGGGTTTGAAACGAATATGACTGAATTTAACAAAGTTTCGATTGTAATTCCTTGCTACAACGAAATCGACACCATTGAAAAGATTATCGGATTAGTAAGAGCATCTGAAATTGATTTAGCGCGAGAAATCGTCATTGTGGATGATGGCTCGCAGGATGGCACACGAGATTATCTGGCAACCATCGCCGATGACGACGACATACATGTTATTTTGCAAGAACAAAATCAAGGCAAAGGAGCTGCCTTACGTCGAGGGTTCAAAGAAGCAACTGGTGAGATAATCATTATCCAGGATGCAGACCTTGAATATGATCCTGATGAATATGGAAAATTATTAAAACCAATCTTGAGCGGCAAAGCTGACGTGGTTTATGGCTCACGCTTTATCGGTGGTGAAACGCATCGTGTTTTATACTTCTGGCATTCCCTGGGTAATCGGATGTTGACATTGATGTCCAATATGTTCACCAACTTAAATCTAACCGACATGGAAGTGTGTTACAAAGTCTTCAAGAAAAGCGTGCTTGATCATTTTGAACTGACAGAAGACAGATTTGGGTTTGAGCCGGAATTCACCGCTAAAATCGCTCGTCAAAACTGTGTTATCTATGAAGTTGGCATTTCCTACTACGGCCGGACGTATGCAGATGGAAAGAAAATCAACTGGAAAGATGGCGTGCGGGCTGTTTATGTGATTACAAAGTACGGCTTGTTTTCTTAGTCTGAGAAA
>JACSSI010000967.1 GCA_014879345.1 Anaerolineae bacterium
GCACGTTTTCTTCATGGACGATGCTGCCGCCAGCCAACACGCGCAGTTTGGCTGGCATGTCGGCGGTGGATTCGGCGGTGATGTCGATGCGGAAGGTTTCGCCCTGGCTGATTTTGGTGGGAGCGGAGACGTTGGTGAGCAGGGCTTCGGTGGCGGGTAACGGCCGTTCTAAATCCACAAAATCAAGCTGCACCCCTGAAGCCGCTGCCAGATTGGCCGCTTCTGCCACATCGCCAATGGTGGGCTGTCCGTCACTCAATACCACCAAGCGGCGGGCGCTGCCAGCCGGGAACAAGGCCAAACCGAGGCGCACCGCTTTCGCTATATCGGTTTGCAGCGCTTGCGGCACAGTGGTGATGGGCGCCAGTTCCGCGAGACCACTCATAGGGCGATCTACTAAGGCGTTGGCACCAAACAAAATAACGGCCGTTTGGTCATTTGGCCCCATCGTTTCAATGGCAGTGCGCACATACGTTTCCGCTTGTGCTGCCTGCTCCTGGCTGATGGAATCAGAGGCATCGACCAAAAACACCACCGCCAAATCATCAGCCGAACGCACAATCTGGATGCCAGCCAAACTGAGTACCAGCAGCACCAGGATGACCACCCGCAAGCCAACACTCAACCAATCTCGCCAACGCCAGCGCCGCCAACCACCCGTGCGCGGTCGAGCCAACCAGACAAAGTAAGGTATGGTAAACAACAGAAGCAGGATGAGTGGTGTTGTAAAGCTCACATCGGAATTTTAGCGGAGATTTGTTGATTAGGGGATTTTGGTTTCAAATTTGCGGGTGAAACCTCTGGGAAGTCTCATTTATAGTCTGACTATTCGGTAATAACTTCTGGAGGCGTTATCGCTATTCATCAAAAATGAGGGGCAGATAAATGGAAAAGGTGCTGCCGGAACCATAATCGCTTTCCACAGTTACATGCCCACCATGAGCCACCACAATAAATCTAGACAGCAACAGTCCCAGTCCTGGTCGTTTTTTACCGGAGCCGTTTGCGGACACGGCAGAAAACCCTTGCCAAATATCTGCCATCCGTTCTTCGGGGATACCAACACCTGTGTCTTCCACCTGGATGACAATATCACCGCTTACCACTTCACAGTTGATGGTGATGCGCCCTCCGATTTTATTAAATTTGATGGCATTGTGGATGATGTTTTTGACTGCTTCTTGCAACTGCTCCGGATCACCAAATAGCGGAGACATGTCATGTTTTGGCTTAAATTCAATGGCAACCCGCCGCGCCTCTGCCATTTTGCCTAGATCGCGTATGACAGCCTGGATGACATCATTGATTTGCAGCAGTTGAAAATGGAATTCGCGGCGCATCTGCACGCGGGAAGCCAGATTGATGAGGTTATCGACGGGGGCTTTGCCTTCTGCAAGCAGTTGGCTTAGTTTTGTCACTTTCTCTTTCAGTGTGGAATCGTTCGCGACACTTGTCTGGAGGTCGATGATTTGGTTATCTATGGCGGCAAACGGCCGTTTCAGGTCTGGCGTAATCAGGTTGACATATTGCCCATACAGCTTGACGAACTCTTGCAAATATTGCTTTTCCCGAACCAGCATCCGATTTTGGCTAAAAACAAATTCATTGATACGCTGCAAGGCATCCAAATTTTTAACCTGGGCAAAAACAGGGGAGACTACTTCATCCAACGCCTGAAGCTGCTCGAAATCTTTGCGCTCATAGGATTCGCCGGATATTTTGTGGTTTAGCGCCAACACTCCCAGCAAAGAATCGCCGGCATGGAGCGGCATGAACAGCACGCGCTGCCATTGGTCTAATATGTGGCGTTCCTCTGGGGCAAGCACATCATACGATTCCAGAGCATCAATATCATATTGGACAAGTGGCACATGTTGTTGGCGCAGGTGGTGGGAAAAAGGGCTGTCGGCGGCGAAAACGGCCGTTTCTGGCCGCATTTCATTAAGCTGCGCTAACGGCCGTAAAATCAACAGCCCCCCTGCACCATCCTCCGCCGTCATCATCCACACATCATCGACGCCGAGAGAGGATTGCACATAACGCAAAAGAAGATGACCCAATTGTTCCGGATCGGGAAAGTTACCGACGGCATTGGTGTAATCCGCCAGCGCTGCTTCCCGTTTGGCCTTTGATGGC
>JACSSI010000968.1 GCA_014879345.1 Anaerolineae bacterium
CTTCTACCTTGCTCACATCTGCTTTCACGCCAATGGTTTGATCGCCCAGCGCCAGAATTTGTTTTTCCAGTTCTTCGGTCGCTTCAGGGTGTACCACGTAATCAATGACGATATTCGCGCCTTCTTTTGCCAACCCTAACGCAATGGCCGCACCAATACCGCTGTTGCCACCGGTAACAATTGCTACTTTTCCTTTTAAGTTCATCGTTTAATCTCCTTAATTTTTAATGTGTTCGCGTCGAGGGCTGAGCTTGTCGAAGCCCGGTTTCGCCTTCGACAGGCTCAGGCTACACCTACGCATTTCATTTCTCGCGGCGAGCCACGCTAAATGACAGCATTGCCAGCGCCAACGCCACGATGCTGCCTAATCCATAAATTGTGTTCAAACTGAGGGATGTGTTTTCCAACAATGGCCCGACGCCGAAGGCGGCAATACCGTATCCCATTTGATAAAAGGCGATGAGACTGCCAGCAACGGCCGTTGCCATCACCGTCAATTCCTTCTGCCCAAAACTAATCGTCAGCGGCAGTAGCGCCGAACAGCCCAAGCCCGCCAAGCCAAACGCCAGCACACCCATGTAGGGTTTGTCAGGGGGCAGCAGGGCGATGATGACGAAGGAAACGGCCGTTACAAAAGGCAGCAGGTGGTAGGTGCGTTGTTCGGGGAACCGTTTCTCGATGGCCGCAAACAGAATCCGTCCCACTGTGACCATGCCCCAGAACGCCGTCAGCGCCAGAGAAGCCATTGTCGTGCTCGCACCTAAGTCGGTGCTCATGTAGAGCGTCGCCCAGTTGCCGTTTAATGTTTCCACGATGCCGTAAAGCAAGGCAAAGGCAGCAAAAATCCAAAAGCGGGTGGGTCTGCCTGTTTTGCCGTTCTGATCCGCTGGAGTTGCCAAGTTGTCTGCTTGTAGGGGCAGGCGTAGGCTAAAAACCAGCAGGCCAATCAGCAGCGCCGCGACCAACACGGGTAAGCCCCACCACACAAAAAAGCCAATAAAAATCGCTACAAACACAGGTGCTAACGCTGTCCCCAAGCCCAAAAGCGCGTTTAAACTGAGAACGGCCTTATCGACTGTTTGCGGGAAGAAAGCGGCAGCGTAGGTGTTGAGCGACGGCACAGTCAGGCCAAAGCCAATGCCCAGACTGGTCGTCGCCAACAGCAATAGGCCATAGGCCAGTGTCTGGTTGCTCATGACAAACTGGCTCACCACCAGCAAGAGCATCGCCGCTAAGTTAGCGACCAGTCCGCCCAGATAGACGCGCTTAATGCCCCAGCGCCGCGTAAAGCCAGTGCCCAGCAGCGAAGCCACAATCGCCATGATGGCCTGCGGTAGAAACATCGCCCCGTAAGCGGTAGACGACAGATCATAGTAGCTGGCGCTGGTGAAGATGGTGCTGGCGGCCGGAAATGTGACTAACGCCACACCTTGCACAATACCGGCACTGAAAACGGCCGTTGTTTCAGATTTAGATGCCATAAGTTTTCCTTGGAATGGTTAGAGATTGGTTCAATCTTTAAGATTGAACCAATCTGGCATCTTTACATCCGTTCCAACAGATGGTCGCCCACGCGCAGGGCATTCGCCATCGCCGTCAAAGCGGGATTAACCGCACCAATGCTGGGGAAGAAGCTGGTATCGACTACATATAAGTTATCCAGTTCATGCGCTTTACAGTTGGCATCCAGCACCGAGCTTTTGGGGTCTGTGCCAAAACGAACCGTGCCTGCCTGATGCGCCACGCCGCCAATGCCAATATCGTTTTTCATATACTGGTTGCGTGCCACCAAATGCTCGAACATGTCCAAATGATTGAGCATGGATTTGAGTTTGTTGTAAAGCTGTTTTTTCGGTTCCTCGTTGGTGGCCGTGTAACTGAGGCGGATATTGCCATCTTTTTCCAGCGTCACACGATTGTCAGCGCGAGGCAAATCTTCGGTGGAGAGCCAGAAATCAATGGCGTGTTTCGCTACATCGTTGAGCGAGAACATCGGAGCCAAGCCCGCTTCGATTGGTTTTTCACCCTTGTACATCGGTCCTTGTGACTTGCCGACCATCTGGATATTGCCCATCGGGTATTCAAAGCCGGGCATACCAAAGTAGAAATCATTGAGTCCCAACGTCTTCTGGAAT
>JACSSI010000969.1 GCA_014879345.1 Anaerolineae bacterium
AACCGAACAACTGCTCCGGCCTAGTGCCCAACTGGAACACCTACACCGGTGATGCTCAACTCGTTTCCTGGCAGCCCAACAATTACAGTTGGTGGAGCTATGACGCCGCCCGTTTCGCCTGGCGCATTGCTGTAGATCAGGCGTGGTACGGCCGTTCTGAAGCCGCAGAAACGATGAATGAAATCGGTGGTTTCTTCAGCAGCACCGGCTTCAACAACATCGGCGAACACAGCATGAACGGGCAAAAAACAGGCAGCGGCCCCTGGCCCTTCTTTTTAGCCAACGCCGGAGCGGCCGTTTGGGCTGCGCCGAATCCCACCGCCGTTACCTGCGGTACAGCCACCGGCACGCTCAAAGAAACGCCCCAATCCGCTTACAGCCGGGTTCTGAGCGCCACCGATAGCAGCTACTATAATGGGGCCTGGCGGCTCTTCTCCATGCTGCTGATGACGGGCAACTTCCCCAATTTCTACGAAATGGCTGCGGGCAATGTCACGCCTGTACCGACCACCAATCCCACCAACACACCCATTGTTACCAGTGTACCGCCCACTGCCACTCAACCCTCTGGGGGCGGCGTTTGCACGGTGAACTACAATGTAGTCAACCAGTGGGGCAGCGGTTTCCAGGTGAATGTCACGATTAAAAATAATAAGACAACGGCCGTTAACGGCTGGAATCTCACCTGGACATTTGGCCCCGGTCAGGCTTTTAGCAGCGGTTGGAACGCCACCTTTGCCCCCTCAGGCTCCAACATGTCTGCCTCTAATGTGGCTTCTCATTGGAACGGCACAATTGGCGCCAACGGCGGCACAGTCGCCTTCGGCTTCCAGGGTACAACCAGTGGCCCCGTCACCATCCCCACCAACTTCGCCGTCAACGGCGTCTCTTGCAACGACAGTGTTGTGCCAACCACCGTACCCACAGTTGTACCCACCACAGTACCCACGACTGTGCCCACGACAGTCCCGACTACCGTACCGACA
The DNA here is from genome assembly GCA_014879345.1 of Anaerolineae bacterium. Lineage (GTDB taxonomy): Bacteria > Chloroflexota > Anaerolineae > Promineifilales > Promineifilaceae. The sequence continues at coordinate 987 of JACSSI010000969.1, forward strand.
ACGGTTCCCACCACTGTTCCCACGGTCGTACCCACTACTGTGCCGACAACCGTACCCACAGTTGTGCCCACCACTGTGCCCACCACAGTACCCACCGTGCAACCAACCGTACCGCCCGGGAACAATACCTGTTCCGTCGCCTACAAAATTACCAACCAGTGGAACAGCGGCTTCCAGGCAGATGTCACCATCACCAACAAGAGCAGCACTGCCATTCAGGGCTGGAACCTCGTTTGGACTTTTGCCGGAAATGAACAATTCAGCAGCGGTTGGAACGCCACTTTCAGCAAAACAGGGCAAACCGTCACCGCCTCAAACGTCGCTTCTCATTGGAATGGGACGATAGCCGCCAACGGCGGTACGGCCGCCTTCGGCTTCCAGGGAACGCATAATGGCAATGTAGTTGTGCCCACCACCTTCACGGTAAACGGCACGGTATGCGGCGGCAGCGTGAACCCCACCGTTGTGCCGACGGTTAACCCCACCGTTCAACCAACTGTCAACCCGACGGTGCAGCCCACAGTTAACCCCACGGTTAATCCCACCGTTGTACCCACTGTGCCGCCGCCCACGCCGCTGCCAGGGGAACATGTGGCAAATCCGTTTGTGGGAGCAGACGCCTACCTCAACCCGGATTATACGGCCAAGGTAAATGCCCAGGCGGCCAGCGTTGGCGGCAGTCTGGGCGCTAAAATGCAGTCGGTGGCGCAATATCCGTCGGCGGTGTGGATGGATCGCATTGGCGCGATTGCCGGTTCCAGCAGTGTGATGGGTCTGGAAGCGCATCTCGATGCGGCGCTGGCCCAGCAAAATGGCAGCACACCCATGACCATCATGGTGGTGGTTTACGACCTGCCTAACCGTGACTGCTCTTCTGCGGCCTCTAATGGTGAACTGCGCGTCGAAGAAAATGGTCTGGCCCGTTACAAAGCCGAATATATCGATCCCATCGCCGCCTTGTTTGCCCAGCCCAAGTACAGCGACTTGCGTATTGTGGTCATCCTGGAGCCGGATTCTCTGCCAAACCTGGTGACGAATTTGAGCATCCCGGACTGCCAGCAAGCGCAGACGGCTTATGTGCAAGGGGTTCAGTATGCCATCAATAAGTTCCATCCCATTGACAATGTGTATATCTATCTGGATATTGCC
>JACSSI010000970.1 GCA_014879345.1 Anaerolineae bacterium
CCCTCCGTACTCGTCTCATCACCAACAGCCAGTTACACACCCTCGCCACTGCCCTCAGCCTCTTCCTCCTCTTTGCCGCGCTTTTCACCTTTGTGCAATTTGGCACCGATGCCCTGGCAGGTAACGATGGCTACTACCACATCAAGATGGGCTGGCTCATCCGCCAACAAGGACTCAAACCAGACTTTCCCTGGCTGCCCCAAACCATCCTCAACGCCGACGCCTATTACGACCATCATTTGCTCTACCATGTGTATCTGGCCCTGTTTGCTGCGGTAGACCCGGCTGTGGACGGCGGCGCGGCGCTGACGCATAGTGCCAAAATCGCCAGTATTGTGATGCCGTCGTTGGCATTTGTGGCGCTGTGGTGGCTGCTGCGCGGACAGCAAGTGCGTTGGCCTGCGTTATGGGCGCTGGCGCTGTTTATGGTGTCTGAGGCATTTCTCTACCGCATGAGTATGCCCAGGGCGCAATCTGCCTCGCTGCTTGTTTTGGCTTTGGGGCTGCATTGGCTGTTTAAGGAGAAGTTTTGGCTGCTGATTCCGTTGGGATTTCTATATGTGTGGCTCTACAACGCCTTTCCGTTGCTGTTGGTTTTGGGCGGCGTCTATTTGGTGGCAACTTTGCTCACGGAACGGCGGCTTGTATGGCAGGCTGTCGTTTTTCCAGGCATCGGCATTGGGCTGGGAATCCTCGTCAATCCCTATTTCCCCGAAAATATCTCCTTCATTGTGAGCCATCTGCTGCCTAAAATTGGTGATTCCGCCACGAAGGTGGGCAATGAATGGTATCCGTATCAAACGGCGACGCTGCTGGAAAATTCTGGTGGGGCGCTGGCCGCTTTTGCCCTGGGGGTGCTGGCAGTGGGCTGGCAAAAAACACGCATCAACCGCGCCACGCTGACGGCGTTGGTGTTGGCGCTGCTTTTTGGCTTGATGCTGTTCCAGTCACGCCGCTTTGTGGAGTATTTTCCGGCGTTTGCCTTGATTTTTGCGGCGCTGAGTGTGTCGCCGATTTGGGAGGAGTGGGAGACCTGGCTGGCTGAGAAACGGCCGTTTCTAACCTACCTGCTCCCCGTCACCTTCCTCCTGCTGCTGCTCCTGCCTCTGAACCAAACCTTGCGCGATGCCCGCAGTTCCCTGGCAGATGCCAAACCCGCCGACCAGTATGCCGCCGCCGCGCTCTGGCTGCGTGAAGAGGCGCCCGCAGGTGCAAAAATCTTCCAAACAGATTGGGATGACTTCACCCGTCTCTTTTTCTATAACACAGATGCCATTTACACGGCCGGGCTAGACCCAACATACATGGAACTCTACGATGCGGATTTATTTGAAACGTGGGTGGCTATCACCAAAGGCAAAATCGAAAATCCAAGCACGCTAATTCGGGAACAGTTTGCTGGCGAGTATGTGTTTAGCGACCTGGGGCATGAGGATTTCATCAAGCAGGCAGAAGCCGATCCCAACCTGGAGGAAATTTACCGGGATGATGACGCTGTTATTTTTGTGCTGAAATAAAAGTCCGATCAAGTCATTTTAAAATTGACCCATTACTTTTTGCCGGCAAATGCGACTTAGGAACAAATCAATTAAAAAGGAGTTTTAATCATGCACAAAAAAGAGTCTTCAAAATTTGGTTTGTTCATTTTATTGGCAATCGTGGCGATGTTTATCGTGGCCTGTGGCCCAACTGCAAGTAGCGCTTTAGAGCCGGCTGTTGATACCAGTCAAAGCGTACCTGAAACTGAAGTGAAGGTAGAAGATGCCGTGCGGGTAGAAGATAGCGTGCAGGTAGAGCTGGAAAAAGAAGTAGAAGACAGGGGGGAAACGGCCGTTAACAACACAACCAGCAGCGAAAACAACGGCAACAACAAACGTAATACCGCCTTAACCAACATTGAAAACTACTTCAGCAGAGTAAACGCTAACGTTTTCACCAACGACAACATGAACGACAACGACGACGACAGTGCCAACGCTAACGATGACAGCAGCAACAGCAACGATGACCACGCCAACGACAATGGCGACGACCACAGCAATTCCAACGACGATGACCATGCCAACGACAATGGCGACGACCACGATAATTCCAACGACGACGACCACGACAACGACAATGGTGACGACCA
>JACSSI010000064.1 GCA_014879345.1 Anaerolineae bacterium
GTTTCAGCTAAGTATCGGCATCAGGCAGACCAACAGAATATTTTGCTTAAAGTAGAAGCAGAAGTAGATTTACCTGAAATCGAAGTCGATCCGGGAAGAATGGAGCAGGTATTGGGGAACCTGGTGAGTAATGCCTTGCGTTTTACACCGGCGAATGGAGAAATTGAGTTAACGGCCGTTCAGCCAAACCCAGACCATATCCAACTAATCGTAAAAGACAACGGCGCAGGCATCCCGCCCGAAGTGCTGCCCAAAGTCTTCGACCGTTTCTACAAAGCCGATGAATCGCGCCAGGCACATGAAGGCGAATCCGGTTTAGGTTTAGCAATAGCTCGATCAATCGTGCGTATGCACAATGGCATCATCGAAGTCGCAAGCCAACAAGGGGAAGGAACTCAATTTACCATCACCCTGCCCATCAAAAATAGCTGAACAGTTTATTCGCTTGATAAAATGTGAAGTTTGGGATGTTCAATCGTTTCAAAAGCGCCACAATGAAACTTAATCGTAAAGCCTTGCTCTAAAATCGGATATTTTTGAATTTGAGCTTTTGTACTGTTGATAGCGTAATCAATCAAATCGAGGAACCGATCACGGTCGTTCTGTTCCAAATCCTCAGTCGTGCCTTCTTCATAAGTAATAGCAAGCCAGTGCACAGCCGCTTCTGGATGTTTGGTTTCAATAAGGGCAAAACCTTTACCATCATCCTGGTGGATGATCGTGCCTGGTTCGCTTCCTTTAATAATGCCAGTGAAAGGATTATCTGTTGTCATGCTAAAAAACCCTCCTAGATTGGTAACTAAAAGCTAAATTGTCTTTCCAACGAAAACTTCACGGGCGCATTGTATCATGTGCGCTAGAATAGGGTCAACGAAAACCACGGTGGCAGGTATGTGGAGAAACTGTTGGTGCAGGACGAGGGCTGAGCTTGTTGAATTTTTTTGCATACAAGCAAGTTGTCTTTAAATGCACCAGCGCGGATCGAAATGGTGGCAATTACTGGGCGTTATGGTCAATGGTACTAACTGCATTAAAAATCCTCTTGCGTTCAAGTCTAATATGCCTATAATCACCAAGAACTTTTAATTATTTAAGGTTATGACTGGTTTAGCGGGGTTCAAAAAAGATCAATGCCAGAGGCAACAGTCTTACTTGTGGAGGGGAAGAACTCGAATCCACAATCGCTAAAAGATGCATTACTGAAAGCAAAATACGGTACTGAAGTTTGCCATAATGGCAAAACTGCGATGGACTCAATTGCTATCAAGACACCAGATTTGGTGGTCTTTAATGCTGCCTCAATGCGGTCGAATGGCTCTCGAACTTGTCGTCGTTTGCGCAAGGCTTTAGGTGAAGTGCCAATCATCTATATCTGTCAGGAAGGGGAACCTGAAGAGGAAGCTGAAGCAGACATCTACCTGGAGCATCCATTTACGCCACGAAAATTGCTGAATCGTATCCGAACACTGCTTCCGGCAGATGAAGATAAAGATGAAGTGGTGAGATATGGGGTAATCAAGTTCTATCCGGGTAAGCCATCGGTAGATGTTGCGGGTCGGGGAGAAAAAAGATTAACACCTAAGCTGGCACAATTGCTTCAAGAATTTTTGCGTCATCCCAATGAAGTGGTAACCCGAGTCCAGCTTATGCAAAATGTTTGGAAAACGGATTATATCGGCGATACACGTACGCTGGATGTTCATATGCGTTGGGTGCGTGAGGTGGTGGAACTTGATCCGGCGAACCCAGAATTCTTGTTGACGGTTCGTGGCGAAGGTTATGTTTTTGTTGTTCCTCTAGAGGGCAAGCCTCAGAAATAAAAACGCCACCTCTAAAAGGTGGCGTTTTTGGTTGCATTAAACAAAGATGTTTACGCGGCTTCAGCACGGGCTGCGGCCAGGGCTGCCATAAGGCGGCCTTTACGCCGAGCGGCATTTCTCGGGTGGATGATGCCTCTCCGTCCTGCTTTGTCCAAGGTGCTGTAGGCTTTCTGAGCTTGCGCTTCAGCTTCTTCCAGGTTGCCTTGTTCAATAAGCATACGTGTTTTTTTAACGTATGTCCTTGCAGTCACTAGGTACATGCGGTTACGCTCTGTACGTTTGTCTCTTTGCCGTATGCGTTTCTTGGCAGATTTTGTATTCGCCATTTTTAAATTACCTCCGTAATATCACTTATCTTATATTCACGGAAGGCGTGAGAGCGTGAGGATGATAACATAAATAGGAGGGTGTGCCAACTCGAGTTTTTCACCCAGGATTTTGCTTTAGTTTGTGTTAATAAATGGATGCGTTTATAATGCTGCCACAATTGAATTTAACTTCAGGGAGCTGGGATTAGCCTGGCTGAGAGGGTGACGAAATATGTCACCGACCTGTGAACCTGATCCGGGTAATGCCGGCGGAGGAATGTGTTTTTTGAATCTGTCGAGCCACCTAATTTGGGTGGCTTTTTTGTTTTGGGGTAAGGACACAGAGGTGATGAGATGAGTGTGCTGATTTTTGCGAATGGGGAGATGTTTGATGTGGCTTGGGCACGGCCGTTTTTGCAGCAAGCCTCTCATATTATTGCGGCAGACGGGGGCACTCGTCATCTTTTTCAGGTGGGTGTGCTGCCTGATGTAGTTATCGGTGATATGGATTCGCTGCCAGATGAGACGTTGACCTGGTTGACGGAAGGGCGTGCGAACCTGATTCGCTATCACACGGCCAAGGATGAGACAGATTTGGAACTGGCATTGTTGTATGCACGGCAATTTGATGAAGAGATATTGTTATTTGGCGCTTTGGGCGGCCGTTTAGACCAGATGTTGGCGAATGTTCTTTTGCTAGTGCATCCGGCATTGGCAGCTTGTTCGATTACAGTGGTAGAGCAGTATGAACGAGCCTGGTTGGTTACGGAGCGGACAGAATTTGAAGGGGAGCCAGGGGATACGGTTTCTTTAATTCCATTGGCTGGTGATGTGGTGGTGAAGCAGACGAATGGCTTACGCTGGCCGCTGCTTGATAGTGTATTGTCTTTTGGCCTGGCGCGGGGGGTAAGCAATGTGATGACGGCCGTTTCTGCATCAGTTGAAGTGGCATCAGGAAAATTACTTTGTATCCATACATTGGATCATAAAAAGGAGTGAGTTATGAAAAAGGTTTTATTGTTACTGACAGTTTTGTTTTTGATGGTGGCGTGTGGGGGTCAAGCTGTTGCCCCGGAAGATGAGATGGCTGTGCCGGAAACGGCCGTTGCCACAGCGGAAATCGTTGAAGAAGCAGCTGTAGAGTCGGCCGAGCCGACCGAGCTGATCTTGATGAGCCATGACAGCTTTGCGATTAGTGAAGAGGTGCTGCTTGCCTTTGAAGCAGAACACAATGCCAAAATCACCTTGCTGCCTTCTGGTGATACCGGTGCCGCACTCAACCAGGCTATTTTGGCAAAAGACAATCCGTTAGCTGATCTGTTCTTTGGTGTGGACAATACTTTTTTGGGCAGGGCGCTAGATGCCGACATATTTGAAGCGTATGAGTCACCCCTGCTGGCTGAGATTGATGATGCGCTAGAGCAAGACGGCACGCACGCGCTGCTGCCTGTGGATTATGGCGATGTGTGCATTAACTACGACAAGGCATGGTTGGCTGAAAATGGCCTGGATGCGCCAACGAGTTTGCGTGAGTTGGCAGACCCTACGTATGCAGGGTTGTTGGTAGTGGAAAATCCGGCACTGTCTAGCCCTGGTTTGGCGTTTATGTTGGCGACGGTGAGTGAGTTTGGCACGGATGGTGAGTACACGTTTCTTGATTTCTGGGCAGACTTGCGGGCTAACGATGTGTTGGTGACGAATGGCTGGGAGGATGCGTATTATGGTCATTTTTCGGTGGCAAGTGAAGGGGAACGGCCGTTTGTCGTTTCTTATGCCAGCAGCCCCCCAGCCGAGTTCATTTATGCGGATCCCCCTGTGGCAGAGTCTCCCAGTGCCAGTTTGGTAGCACCCGGCATGTGCTTCCGCCAGGTTGAATTTGTGGGCATTTTGAAGGGCACTGAGCAGAGGGAACTGGCTGAAATCTTTGTTGATTACATGCTTTCACAACCTTTTCAGGAAGATATTCCGTTGAATATGTTTGTCTTTCCGGCTAATCAAAATGCGGAATTACCCCAGGCATTTACAGAGTGGGCGCAAATTCCCGCTGAACCGGCCTCAGTTGATCCGGAAGAGATAGACGCTCATCGTGACGAATGGCTTGAAGCCTGGACTGAGATCGTCCTCCGTTGATGCTGATTGGCGATTTTCAAAATCGCGCTACTGGAATAAAAAACGCCGAATGCTACGTTTGTGGAATTCGGCGTTTTTTGTGTAAGTGTTTGAGTGGTTGGCGCTTGCAAGTGCAGATGGCTGATGCCATCACGACAAACAGTTTTGGGTTCCTAGATTGGACTAATCTCAAAGATTGGTCCAATCTGGGCAAGTTAAAGACAAATGAACACTAGGGCAGTGTGCAGCCACCAGGAATGTAGTTGTTCGGGTCGATATAGATTTGTTTGGAGATGGATGTGCCGGTAGCGTCATCAATCGCTTTTACTTCCTGGTTGTAGGAGGCACAGCGCCGGGATTTAGCAAAGTGGTAAATTGGGAATGGATCTCGATATTCTGCTGGTTGATCCGCATCAAAGACGAATACGGTGTAGGGGCCGCCACCGCCACCATAAGGTGTGATTTGTACCCGGCAGCGGTATTCAGTGCCAATATATTCGCAGCTTTGGATGACGTAGATGAGATCCAACGGTTGTTCGACTGCGGTGGTGGCAGTTACGGCAGCAGTGGGTGGTGTGGCGGGTGTCTTGGATGGCGTGGGAGTGGCTGTAGCATCTATGTAGGTTTTTAGCGTGAAATCTATAGGCGTACCGATGGTATCGCCGCTGGTGGTGTCGATAAGCTGCCAGGTGCTTTTGAAGCTGCCTGTGCGCGTGGGGGCTATGAAGTCGGTGGTGATGGTGGTTTGTTCACCGGCAGCCAACGCTTGCACGGGGATGGGGTCGTCATCAAAGCCAAACGTTTCGCCGTCGCCAAATGCCCATACCACTGTTTCTGGCCAGGGACAGGTGCCGGAGTTTGTTAGAACCCAGTTGACCGGGAATGTTTTGCCAGTGGGGGCAGCATCAAAGTTTTCGTTTTGATAGGTGTAGGTGTTTTCTAATGTGACATCGAAAACACAGGCTTCTAAAAAGGTCTCTGTGAGGTTAACTGTTGGTTTTGGGGTGGGGGTTGGTTTTTTGGTTGGGGTAGCTGGTGGTTCTTTGGTGGCTTTTTCTGTGGGGCGGCTTTCTTCTGTGAGCATGATGGCGGCGCTGATGGTTGCTTCTGTATCGGGCGTGTCATCTGGCTGTGGGGTATCGGTGGGCGTTTCAGTCGGCTCTTCGGTGGTCATGACGACTGCTTCGGCTTCATCTTTATTACCGTTAAAGTTGGCAAAGATAACGGCCGTTCCCCCCAACAGTATCAACACCAGCAGGATTATGCCGACGTAGAGCCAGGGAGCGCGTTTTTTCTCAACAGGAGCAGGAACCGGAACTGGTTCTGCTGGTGGGGCGGCCGTTGGTTGTTTAGGCAGCGGAATACTTTGGAAGGTGGGGGTGTTTCCGTGTGGTGCATCATAGAGGGCTGCGGCGGCTGTCATGGCGGCAGCTGTCCTTTCTTCTGTGTCTTCGGGGGTTTGGGTGGCAGGTTCTAGTTTGGGGATAACGGCCGTTGTGCCAGCCAAAATCGCCGCAGTTTGAGCAGAACTCTGTTTCAACGCACGCAAATCCTTAGCCATATCTCCGGCCGTTTGGTAACGGTTTTCCGGATCCTTCTCCATTGCTTTGAGGATTATATCTTGCAGACCCAGCGGCACGTCCGGGTTAAACATAACTGGTGCTGGTGGTGTTTCATTGACATGCTTCATGATGACGGCTAACGGCGTATCGGCCGTGTAAGGTAGCTGCCCCGTCGTCATCTGGAAAAGCAAGATACCCAGCGCGTAAATATCGACACGCTTGTCACCTGGTTTACCCATCGCCTGCTCTGGCGACATGTAGGAAGGTGTGCCAATCAGGGCGCCGGTGACGGTGTAGGCCATTGTCTGCCCGCCCATCATTTTGACAATACCGAAATCTGTCAGTAGCGCTTTATCGTCTTCGCCGAGCATAATATTGGCTGGTTTCACGTCACGATGTACCATGCCTCGGTTGTGGGCATAATCCAACGCTTCAGCCACCTGATACGCGATTTGTACTGATTTTCCCAGCGGCATTCCTTCTTGTTTCTCCGCCAATTCTTCAATACGTTGTTTGAGCGTGCCACCTGCAATGTATTCCATCACCAGGAAATAGGTATCTTCCTTATAAACGTCGAAATCATAAACACCGACGATATTGGGGTGATTCATGGCCGCCATGGCCCGTGCCTCTCGTTTGAAACGCTGCAAAAAGTCTTGTTCATTCGCCAAAAAGGCGTGCATTAATTTGATGGCGACGTAACGATCCAGATTCTCTTGGTAGGCTTTGTATACTTCTGCCATACCGCCACGGCCTAGTTTGTCGAGGATTTGGTATTTGCCAATGGTTCTGCCGGTTAGCGTGTCTGACATATTTTCTCCACTTTTCTTGATGATGACATCTATGAAGGTAGTATACCCAAGTTCTCAGGGATAAAAAATAGCATGGTTTACATATAACGTGGTGTAACTTGTACTTTACTCCAGTTGCCAATCAACTCCGTTTTGCACCAGTTGTATTGCTTCGTTCAGGCTCATCGCTTGTCCGTGTTGTTGCTGGGTGTCAAAGGTTTCAATCGACAGGCGCTGTTGTAGTTCGTGGATAATCTGTTCAAAATGCAATTGACTGGCAGGTGGCAGCGGTGTGCCTAGCTCCCGGCGCAGAGTCTCTTGCACGCCGACAAGTTGAGCCGCTGTTTGTGCCTGGTCTGCCAGATGGTGGAGTGTCAATAACCCTAAAAAGGTCCAGGCAAGACCGTCTTTATGCCCTAGATCAAGGTTTAACTGCATACTTTCCAGGAACATGATTCCTGCCGGGCCTAACCGATTTTGATCCAGCAGCAGCATACCGTAACTGTTCAACAGCATTGCTACGTTGGTCAGCAAACCAAGTTTACGGGAGAGGGTTAGACTTTCTTGATAGTAGGCCTCTGCCTGGTTGAGATGGCCTTGGTGCTGCATGACCATGCCCAGGTTGAGCAGGGCGATGGATATGCCGTGAGCAGATTTCAGATGCCGGGCAAGGATGAGCCATTCTTCAAAAAGTGGCTGTGCCTGGGCAAATTCACCCTGATCCAGGTACAACATGCCTAATTCGTTTAAGGAACGGCCGAGGTCTAGTTTGTCACCAGTTTGCTGTTGATAGTCGATGCAGGCAGTTAAGTAGGTTTCTGCTTCTGCGTAATCTCGGCGCAGGCGGGCTAACATGCCAGCGTAGCTCATGGCGCGGGCACGATGAGCCGTTTGGGAGCCGGGCAGTGCCAGGATTTGGCGCAGCCAGTTGCCGCCTTCGATGGGACGGTAGCGCAGCCACCAATAACGGCCTAAGGCGGCACCCAGGCGCACGGCCGTTTCTGTTTCATTGTTTTGGACAGACCAGTTTAGGGCAGCACGCAGGTTGTCGTATTCGTTATCCAGCGTGTCCAGCCAGGTTTGTTGGTCGGGGCTGGTGAGGTAGGCAACGGCCGTTTCTGCCAATGTCACATAATAGGCGGCAAAACGGGTGTGGGCGGCTGTGTGTGTGGGCAGGGTTTCTAGCTGTGTGGCGGCGTATTGGCGTAAGAGTTCATGGCTGTCATAACGGCCGTTGCTCAGCCTCCGTACCAATGACTTGTCCAACAACCCGGACAATTCAAGCAAGTTGGCGTCTGCTACCTGTTCTGCGCCTTCGCGGCTAAAGCCACCTACAAACAACGATAAACAAGCAAAAATCTGCTGTTCGGTTGGCGTTAACATCTCCCATGATTGGTTAAACACAGCGCGGATACTGCGATGGCGCTCAGGCACGTTTAGCTGTGAACTGGTGAGAAAATCAAGATTTTTCTCAATCTCTGCTGCGATTTCCGCACAAGAGAGCAGCCGAATCCAGGGAGCTGCCAGTTCCAAGCCCAGTGGCAGCCCATCAACCAGTTGACAAATACGTCTAATCGCCGGCCACATTTTTGCATTAGGCACAAAGTTTGGGTCGTGTTGTTGTGCCGCCTGCACAAAAAGGGCGACGGCGTTGTTGGTTGGCATGTCAGCCAGGTTTTGCTGGCTGGGCAGCGGCAAACCGTGCAAGGGCAGCACCCATTCTTCCTGTAACTGGAGACGGCGGCGTGAGGTAATGAGTAATTTAACGTTGGGGGCTGCCGCTAATAGCTCTGCCAGGAATGTAACGTTTTCACCTAACTGTTCCATGTTGTCTAAAACAAGCAGTTGTTCTTTGTCTGCCAAATGGTGTAAAAGCTGTGCCGAGGGCGAACTGGCACGGCTAAAGTTAAAACCAAGCCCATGGGCGATGGCAGAGGGCAAAATCAGCGGATCGGTGACGGAGGCCAGGGGAATAAAGGCCGCGCCATCGGTAAAAACGGTGACATGGCCGTAGGCAGATTGTAGAGCCAGACGTGTTTTGCCTGTGCCTCCTAGTCCCACAATGGTGAGCAGGCGACAGTGGGGTTCGGCTAAGCGTTCGGCTAGTTTTGCCAATTCTACTTCACGCCCAATAAAGGGGGTGGGCTGTGGCGGCAGGTGGGGCGACTGTCTGGGTGAGGTGCGGCGGGCAGGAGGGGCTGGCTCTGTTTCATCTAGGCTATCGGCCGTATCAACACGCTGCAAAGCTGTGGCAAAGGTGGTTTGCAGATCGAGGCTTGGTTCGGCATCCAGTTCTTGGCGCAGGGCTGTGGTGTAGGTGTAGTAGGCACGGCGCAAGGCTGTTTGATCCCTTAGTTGGGTGTAAAGCTGCATGAGGAGGATAACGGCCGTTTCTGCCAGCGGGTCTTCTCTTTGTAGCAGACGGGCGTAATAAACGGCCGTTTCATGCTCATCCATCTCGGCCAACAGGTGGACAAGGTGACGCAGGTTTTCCTGATAGGTTTGCTGTAATTCTTCGCGGATGGGGATCAACCAATCGTCGTAATTGCCGGGCAGCAGAGAGCCTTTATAGAGAGAAACGGCCGTTTCCAAAGCCTGGCGGCAGGTGGCTGCATCTTGGGTCTGGGTGCTGGCCTGCGAGGCCGCCTGAAAATCGGCCACATCCAGCTTGTAATCCGCCTCAGGGCACCATTGCACCGTATGCGTATCTATTTGCAGCCATCTGTCGGCATTGGGCAGCGTGCGGCGCAAGGTGTGCAGGAGATTGCGTAAATTGGTGCGCGCTTGTTCCTCGGCAGAGTCAGGCCAAAACGTATAGGCCAACCGCTGCCGCGAAACTGGTGTGTGCCGATGCAGCAGCAAATAGGCCAATAGAGACTGGGGTCTTTCAGCGTTGAGGCCTCTGACCAGTTGGTCTCCCTGGGAGACGGAAAATTCACCTAACAAGTAAATATGCAGCCGCTCATCCATGCTTGAATTATGACCGAGTTTGAGCCGTGATGGTAGTTTTCTTACCGTTTATTTTACGGGTGGCTGCCCAAGCCGGGTTTACCCGGCGCTGTTTTGCAGACGGGGCATTTATGCCCCGACGCCTGGAACGCAGCACTACCATTTACCCCCACCCTAACCCTCCCCCAAAGGGAGAGGGGATCGGCCTGGCTCCCTCGCCCCTTTGGGGAGAGGGGATTACCGGAATAATTATTTAAAGTTCAAAATTGGGCTGATCATTTACACCATCAAACGCTTTTGAAACGGTAAACCGGCTATGATGCGCATCTGTAACCATGAAATACCCCAAAAGGATGGTATGAGCGACGATTTAGACCCACCTCCCCAACTTTTTGTACTGCGCTTGTGGCGTGTGCCTTTGGGCAACGGCCGTTATGAATGGCGCGGTCGGTTACAACATGCCCAAACGAACGAAGTCCGCCATTTTCGTGATTGGCCGGCTCTGATCCCTTCTTTATTAGCCATGCTGCGGGATGTTAATAACCCGGACGTTAACCCGTCTGTCGATCCATTTCTCTTACTGCCTCCGCATGAAAACCGCGATGAGGCAGAAAATTTTTGAAACGGCTTCCAAACGGCCGTTACCTTATCTTACCCTTCATTCAAAAATCAAAAAGGAGCGTGTAATAAAGAGATGATTCATTTAAAAAGCATTCAAAACAAAGCGTTGTTCCTGATTTTCTTGTTGATGTTGACAGCCTGTGGCGGTAGTGCTGCCCCGCAAATCAGCAAGGTCGTCCTGTCAAAAGACGAGGATGGCAGCCGCAGTACCACCGTTTTTGGGCCAACCGATACCTTTTATTTAATCGCTGACGCCGATGGGCCAGAAAATACCAGCGCCAAAGCTACCTGGACGGCCGTTAACGCCGAAAATGTAGACCCTAACTATCTCATTGACGAAGTAGAACAAACCTACACGGGCAGCAACACCCTTACCTTTGATCTAAAAAGCGATAACCCCTGGCCGGTGGGCGAGTACAAAGTGGATTTGAGCTTGAACGGCGAACCCGTGCAGAGCGTTACCTTCCGCGTGCAAGCGCCGATGGGGCAGACAACAGACACAACCGTCGCTGAAAACACACCAGTGGCTACACCGGAAACAGAAACGGCCGTTACCCCGGAAACAGACGGGCCAATTACCACCCTGGATGCCGTCAAAACGGCCGCCATCCAACTTGAAGCGCAAGGCACCTTTATTGATCCAGAAGTGGGAACCATGTATAACGCCGCCGGGCGCGGTTCCGGTTTCATCATTGACCCCAGCGGCATTGCCGTCACCAACAACCATGTGGTGACAGGTGCGGCACTGCTCAAAGTATGGGTAGGTGGCGAATCACAGCCGCGCAATGCCCGCATCTTGGGCGTATCTGAATGTGCCGACCTGGCTGTCATCGACATAGACGGCGAGGGTTTCCCCTATCTGCAATGGTATGATGGCGATGTGGGTGTGGGGCTGGACGTGTATGCGGCTGGTTTCCCCCTTGGCGATCCTGAGTACACGTTGACGCGCGGCATTGTCTCTAAAGCACGGGCTGCCGGAGAAACAAGCTGGGCTTCTGTGGATGACGTGATTGAGCATGACGCCACCATCAACCCCGGCAATTCTGGTGGCCCTCTGGTTACAACCGATGGCAAAATCGTGGCGGTCAATTACGCTGGCTCATCTGATACCAATCAGTACTTTGCCATTGCCCAGGCGCAGGCGCTGCCCGTTATTGAGCAGCTCAAACAAGGCGGCGATTTTCTTTCTATTGGCGTGAACGGAACGGCCGTTAACGATGGGCAAGGCATCTCCGGCATTTGGGTCTCCTCAGTCAAGTCTGGTTCACCCGCCGACGAGGCTGGCGTGACTGGTGGCGACATCATCACCAGCCTGGAAGGTCTCATCCTGGCGACAGACGGCACCATCGCCGACTACTGCGACATCCTGCGCACCCACGACCCGGAAGATAAATTAGCCATCGAAGTGCTGCGCTACAGCTCACAGGAAATATTAGAAGGACAGCTAAACGGCCGTGAACTGGAACAAACCTTCTCCTTTGCCCAAACTCTGGAACAAGAAGCCAGCGATGATACCACCAACAGCAGCGGCACAGCGGATGCCACCTACACTGACTACATGACCATTTCTGACGATTCTGGTGCGTTAGTGCTGGATGTGCCGACTAGTTGGGGTGACGTTGACGGCACTGCCTGGGATTTCGAGGGTGAAAATATCGGTCTTTCCGTGGTGGCCGCACCCAGTTTGAACGATTTTTACAATTCCTGGAATACTCCTGGTGTTTTCTTTGGCGCCACGGATCAATTTGATCTGACAGTGGGTGAACTGCTGGATGCTTTTGAATTTAGCAGCGATTGCACCTATGGTGAACGCACTGCCTATGAAGACAGCGCCTATACCGGTGAGTATGATGTCTGGTTGAATTGCGGCGGCACAGATACGCTGCTGGTGGTGTTGGCTGCCACCCCACCAGACGGAAGCTACCACACCCTGGTGATGATACAGGTCGTCAGCGATGCCGATTTGGAAGCGTTGGATCAGATTTTGGCGACTTTTGTAGTCTCTGAGTAACGTTTTTTGATAGTGCGTGATGCGTGATGCGAAATTTTTTTTCACGCATCACGCTTCACGCATCATGCTTTTTCGAGGTGTATGATGCGTAAATTTTTTCTGGTTTGTCTGTTGTTTTACCTGTTCACTGCTGATTCACGGCCGTTTTCCCACCTTGCCCTGGCTGCCCCACCTGCACAAACCACAACGGCCGTTCCCCTATTTCCCGCATCACCAGCAGTTACCATCTATACCT
>JACSSI010000971.1 GCA_014879345.1 Anaerolineae bacterium
AACGGCCGTTCTCTCTAAAAATCTCTCCACCATCGGCATTGAAGCAAGTCATGTCACCCTGACTGAATTTGCTGACCTGGAAAAGTTCGATACTGTTACCTGGGTGCCTCTTGCTGAAACATTGGAACCGCTGCGCGCCCTCAAAAGTGCCGACGAGTTGGCAAAAATCCGCGCCGCCGCCGCCATTACCGACAAAGCAATGGCTCAGTTCCCCCACATCGCCCGTCCGGGTATGACAGAGCAAGCGGCGGCCTGGGCGCTGGAAAAAGCGATGCGTGAAGCGGGTGCAGAGGCGTTGGCGTTTGACATTATGGTCGCGTCTGGCTCGAATGCCGCCCTTCCTCATCATCATCCTGGCGAGCGCGTGTTTCAAGTGGGCGATCCGATTATTGTGGATATGGGCGCACAGGTGGCTGGCTACAAAAGTGACATGACGCGCTCGTTTTTCCTGGGGGAACCGGATGAGCAGTACTGGGAAATTTATAACTTGGTGCTGGCAGCGGAAACGGCCGTTATCCAACAAGCCCGCTCCGGTATGACCAGTAAAACCGTCGATGCGATTGCCCGTAAACTCATCACAGAGGGCGGACACGGCGAACATTTTGGGCATGGCTTAGGTCACGGGGTTGGTCTCTTTATTCACGAAGGGCCATTTATGACCCATCTGCCCCGAGGCGAGAAGTACAGCATCGAAACCGGCATGACGATTACCGTGGAACCCGGCATTTATGTGCCTGGTTGGGGCGGGGTGCGTATTGAAGATTTGGTGCTGGTCACAGAAACAGGCCTTGAGCCGATCAGTCAATGCCCGAAAGCGCCCATCATCCCTTCGTAGATAAACCGTAGCCCACAAACACGCCAAATCCTGGCATAATAAATTACAGGAGAATGCAACTAATGAGTCGTTCTCCCGTAAATAAAGGCATGGCAACCCACCCATGCGTTAACCCATGAGCAGGAGATTTGTGATATGTGGCATGACGACCCAGACCAAACCGAATTTGAGGCGCAAGACAGACCGTTTTCCCTGATCCGCCGGTTTACGCTTGAACTTTTCTCAACGGCCGTTCGCGCGGGCATTCTTGCTTTTCTAATCATCTACTTTATCGCTCAAACCCATATCGTACATGGCTACAGTATGGAACCCAATTTGCACGAAAACCAACGCATCATCGTCGAAAAGGTGAGCTACCGCTTTGAAATGCCAAATCGCGGCGACATCGTTGTCATTGATGTGGCAGATTCTGATGTGCCTTTGATTAAACGGGTGATCGGCCTGCCGGGAGAATCGGTTGGCATCGTCAATGGGCAGTTGATCGTTAATGAGCAGGTGCTAAACGAGCCTTATTTATCCCCTTTTCCCACCTATAATTATCCCATTACGATTGTTCCGGACGACCATATTTTTGTGATGGGCGACAATCGCCCTGTTTCCCGAGATTCGCGCAGTTTTGGCGCTGTCAGCCTGGACGCCGTTCGCGGCCATGCCTGGGTGTCTTATTGGCCGCTTGAGGATGTGGGTGTGTTGAGGTAGTTGATGAAATTGTTTTTACAAGATTATCTATTTGACACAAAATCTCCTGAGATGAATCTCGGGAGATTTATCCCCTGGCGAAGTTGGCAATCGTTTCTTTCCCTCTGCGTTCTCTGCGCCTCTGCGGTTATGGTTTTTTCTTCCACAACGGCCGTTTCCGCCCAATCTAGCTGGCTGGCCGTCTACTGGAACAATAAAAACCTCGAAGGATCCCCTGTACTCATTCGCCCCGAGTTTGATGACAATCACAATCCTGGCATCAACATCAACTGGGGTTTCGACAGTCCAGACGACGCCACCGTGAACAAAGATTATTTTTCTGCCCGCTGGACACGCAATCAATATCTGGAACCGGGACGTTACCGCTTCACCGCATCGGCTGATGATGGTGTGCGGGTGTGGGTAGATGACCAGATGCTTATCGACGGCTGGATCAACCAGGTTTTTACCACTTATACTGGCTATATTGACGTAGAAGGCGGCAGCGTGCCCATTCGCGTTGAATATTACGACAATCAACATCACGCCATGATTAATGTGAATTGGACGCGGGTGCCTGGCTCGGAAACGGCCGTTGCTGGCGCAAATTGGTC
>JACSSI010000972.1 GCA_014879345.1 Anaerolineae bacterium
GGCGCAGATTGGACCAATCTTTAAGATTGGTCCAATCTAAAAAACGGGAAGTAATATTTAGACGGTTACTTAGTCGAGTATTCCATCTTTGCTCTTTAATCTCAATGACGTATGTTATTTATTTACATTCTTAGGAGCAGATAATATGGCAGCATCAACCGAGAATCAAACAAAATGGTACAGCCTCTCACCAGAAGAAGCTGCGCAGCAACTAAAAGTAGACCCCGCAAAAGGGCTGAGCACCGCCGAGGTGCAGCAGCGTTTACAACAATATGGCCCCAATATTCTGGCTGCCAAGAAAAAAGAGTCTGGGTGGCACGCCTTCCTGCGCCAATATCAAGACTTCATGCAATGGATATTACTAGGCGCTGCGGTACTCAGTCTGGTCTTCACCCGCGAATTAGGCACAACAATCGCTTTGGTAGGCCTAACCGTCTTTAACGCCGTATTGGGGTTGCGTGGTGAATCCAAGGCAGAAGCCAGTCTGGCCGCCCTCGAACAAATGATGAAAAACATCGCTCGCGTGCGCCGCGACGGCCAAACCATCGAGATCGATTCAGACCAATTAGTGCCAGGCGACATCGTACTCATGGAAGCAGGCAACCGCGTACCGGCAGACGGCCGTTTATTCGTCACCGCCACCCTGGAAATCGAAGAAGCAGCCCTCACCGGCGAAAGTGTGGCCACCCTCAAAGACACCCTCGCCATCACCAAACCAGAAGTTCCCCTGGGCGACCGTATCAATATGGCCTTTATGAACACGGCCGTTACTCGCGGTCGTGGTGAAATGATTGTCACCACCACCGGCATGGGCACCGAAATGGGCAGCATCGCCGACCTGCTCAACAAAACCGAGTCCGACAAAACCCCTCTGCAAAAACAACTTGACCGGCTAACCATCGTCATCGCCGGCATGGCTGGTCTGGCATTTATCTTGATGGTCGTCATGGGGCTAAACAACGGCGACTCCTTCCAAACCATCTTCATCGCCGGCATCGCCCTGGCAATTTCAGCCATCCCCACCGGCTTACCTGCGGTCGTCACCACCATGTACTCTATGGGGACACGTGTCCTGGCCGCCCAGGGCGCCATCGTCAAACGACTGCCCTCAGTCGAAACCCTGGGGTCTGTCTCCGCCATCTGTTCCGACAAAACCGGCACACTCACCTTAAACAAAATGACAGCCCGCGAATTAACCATTCCCGGGCAAAACCATTATAAAATAACAGGCGAGGGCTACAGCACGCAAGGTGAATTACTCCATTCTGGCGGCGCCAAGATCGATCTTGACGCCGTCATGCTGCCGATGGCCTTATGCGCCGATGCCCGCCTCGATGGCGAAGAACTCATTGGCGACCCCACCGAAGGCGCGTTGATTGTGCTGGCAGCCAAAGGCGGCATCGACCTCGAAGGGGCGCGGCAAATGTACCCCCGCGTCGCCGAACTGCCTTTCGACGCTGACTACAAATTTATGGCCACCTTCCACAACATGAAGGACGAACAAGGCAAAACGGTCGTGCGCTGCTTCGTTAAAGGTGCACCCGATGTCCTCATTGCCCGCAGCGGCTTCTACTGGCTGCCAGACGGCGAAACCCTGCCCATCGACGACAACGGCCGTCAATTGGCGCTCGATGAAAATGAGCGCATTGCCCAGGCAGGTGAACGGGTCATGGTGATCGCTCGCCGCGACTTTGACCCAGAAAAATTTGATCCAAAAGTCAATCTTCTTGATCTGGTCACAGACCTCACGCTTATGGCGATGGTAGGCATCGTAGATCCCCCCCGTAGTGAAGCCAAAGACGCCATAGCCATGTGCCATAGTGCAGGCATCCAGGTGCGCATGATCACAGGCGACCATGCCGTAACCGCTGCGGCCATCGGCCATGAATTAGGCATCGAAGGGCAGGCGCTTACCGGCGCCCAATTCGCCGCCATGAGCGATGATGAGCTGATGAAAGAACTGCCCAACATTGGCGTGGTGGCGCGGGTAACGCCGCAAGACAAGATTCGTATGGTTGACCTCTTGCAGCGGCAGGCCAACATTGTCGCCATGACGGGTGATGGTGTCAACGATGCCCCCGCCCTCAAAAAGGCGGACATCGGCGTGGCAATGGGCATCACCGGT
>JACSSI010000973.1 GCA_014879345.1 Anaerolineae bacterium
CAAAATTTACACTACAGCGCTTTTCATGAGACCTGGGGCTTAACGGAACACAGTCTCGGCACGGAAGATGCGCAGGCGATAGCAGATTTCAAGCGGATTTTTGAGGTGGAATGGGCGGATAGTCGTGCCAGTCGGAATTGATGATTGGCGTTTAGCTGCAAAAGCGTTGCAAATTGTGTCGAGTGTCCACCGCCGCGCCCAGCACAATTTGCTGGCATCCGCAAAAGTGTGCGCCTGATTATCCAGCGAATAGAGATACACGTCTGGAGGGAATGCTGGAAATGGCGAATACCCTCGTACCCTTGGTGACAGCGCCTAAGAACTGTCACGTACAATCAATTCAGGTTGAATCCGGATGGGGTCAGGGCGATACGCATCTGGATTGTTTATCATAGCGAGCAATTGTTTTACCCCTTCGCGCCCCATTTCTGTCAGGTCTTGGTAGACGGTGCTAAGAGCCGGGTCGAAGTAGGGGGCTTCGGGAATGTTATCAAAACCAACGATAGCCAGGTCTTCGGGGATGCGTCGCCCCATTTGCCGTGCGATTTTCATCGCGCCTAATGCCATCTGGTCATTGCAGGCAAAAACAGCATCCATTTCAGGATGCCAATCGAGTAACATACGAATGCCGCGCTCCCCGCTGCTGGGTGTCCAGTCGCCATGCGTGATATAGCTTTCATCAACAGAACGGCCGTTTGCCACCAATTCCTCACGCCAGCCCAACTCGCGCTGCCGCGCTTCCCACCAGCTCATCGGCCCCGTAATAATGCCAATATTCTGCCGCCCTTGTTCAAGTAAATGCTTCGTCGCTAATCGCCCTCCCGCCCGGTTGTCAATAATAACAGTTGCCTGATTGGGTCTAGGTTGCACATTCAAAAAAGCAATAGGCACAGATAAATTCGAGAGTTCCTGTTGAATCCAATCTCGATTTTGTCCAATTTCAGGCATTGCCCACAAAATCCCATCCACGTGATAAGACATAATCTCACGCAACAACTTTTTAGCTTCATACACCTCTGGATCAGGCAAAATATGAAGCATCAGGGAATATCCCATCTCTTTCGCCGTCTCTTGAATACCCTGCAAAACATGAGAAGGCCCGTATAAGCTGATATTTGAACTGACAACACCCAGAGAAAAGCTTTGCCCTTGAATCAGGCTGCGGGCAATTTTGCTTGGTTGATAACCCAACTGATCAATGACTTCTTGCACATGCTGGCGCGTATCCGGTGAAACGTCAGGACGGCCGTTTACCACTCGCGATACAGTCTGTGTAGAAACCCCCGCTGTCTGAGCAACTTCTTTAATTGTGACACGTTTGCGACTCATAAGTTCAAGCTCTTTAGTCCTAAGTTTTACAAACTCCCCAAAAGTTCAAATCTAAACCAATTACTCGAGAAAAAACTTCTGGGAAATTATTCAGTGTTTATTTTTAAATCACTAATGTTAACGATAACGGGATATGTTCAGTATAACAGTGATTTTGTGTATTTGACAAGTGGTTTCCGAAAATTTGTCTGTTGCTTTATAAATAATGCACGAGAATAGCTAAAAAATCAAAGCATGCGTATGTCAAAATGCACAATTCAGGCTTGACGATGCGGGGTCTTAATGTTAATATGTTAACGATAACGGGAACGATAACACACCGATCATTTCAAATAAAGACCTAAAAATATCACGTAGAAAAGTGTAATCCCATGAGTGAGTCGAACGTTTATGAAGGAGAGAGTTTATGACAGTGACATAACTGGCAATGGTTCTCAACAAAGAGTTTTACACAAACCCAGATTTAAAAATCCGCCATCGCAACAGAAAACACTTCAAAAGATGGCAGAAAAATTATAAAATCTCAAAAAGGAAGAGAAAATGAAAAAATCAACCCTATTTTTATTAATGAGCATTCTTATCTTTGCGCTCATGCTCAGTGCGTGTGGTGGTAGTGAAGAAGCTGCCCCAGCCAGTGATACCGAAACAGTAAGTGAAACGGCCGTTGACACCACCGATGCCGAACCGGCCGCTGACACCAGCGAACCGGTTGCCCTCGTTGGTATTTCCATGCCCACCAAATCATCCCAACGCTGGATCGACGACGGCAACAACATGGTCGCCTACTTCACC
>JACSSI010000974.1 GCA_014879345.1 Anaerolineae bacterium
TACCTCTGGGATGCTTCGTTGCACTCAGCATGACACGACTAAAACCCCATGAGTTCCCAAAGACCCAAAAAGCTTTTTTCGGGAGACTCACCCATTCATCTAATCATTCAAAACAAATGGAGATAAACATGACAACAACAGTCAACAGTACGCAAAACAAACAACCAGCACAAACAATCGCACTCAGGAAACTGTTCTGGGTAACGCCCCTGGCTATCGTCGCTGCCAGCATCGCCAATCTGATTCTTTACTTTGCAGCCAGCCGCATTTTTCCCACTGTTGGCGCCTGGACGGGTGCCAGTGCCGGTCAAATCATTGGCGCAACGATTGTGTATCTGTTCGTCGGGGCTATCGTCGTGGCAATCATCAGTCGTGTTTCATCACAACCCGCCCGCCACTTCCGCATCGTGGCCACCATCGGCTTGATCATCTCGCTGTTTTTGCCACTGTCCGCCTGGTTTGGTTATGGCGCTGAGGGTGTACCGCCAGCCGATACCGCCACCGCCATCACGTTGAGCCTGATGCATGTGGTGGCCTTCGCCATCAGTGTGCCTATGTTCACACGATTGGTACTTGTCGAGAAACGATAAGCGTGAATTAGATTGGTTCAATCTGCGAGATTGGTAACTGTAAAGGTAGCCGTAGCCTGAGCTTGTCGAAGGCGAAGGCGGATGGCTCGAACCGCTTTGGCTTCGACAAGCTCAGCCGCCGCTGCACATAGATTTTGGCAGATACCTGAACAGATACAAAACCGGAGATTGGCTGATTTCCGGTCTTTTTTTGTGCCGTTTTCCCCCTATCCTCTACGCCTACCCCGCCCAATCCATGCTATAATGCCCCCGTCGCACAAAAAAATATATGGAGGCAGCCATGTCACAAACTTACACCATTGTCCTAGACCCCACTCTCGACCTAACCCCCGACCAGTTGATCGCCGCCTGGAATGAAGACCCACGCACCCAGCAAACAGGCCAACTTATGCCCGGCGCCCAGACGAAGGGGGGAGTTGTCACTTTTGCTGACCCTAACTTTGGGATGCTGTTTATGCAAACGGCCGTTACCATTGCCAGCAGTGTCCTCATCACCCAAATCAACGAACTCATCAAAGAATATTACGCCCAGAAAAAAGAAGCCCAAAAAGCCAAAGCCCAGGAAATCACCCAAGCGGATGGCAGTAAAATTATCATCATTGTGAAGGATGAAGGATGAAGGATGTGTCTCACGTCATTGAAAACTGTTCACTGTATAGGTGTTTGTCAAAATCCAGGAGTAGCGGCGGCTGAGCTTGTCGAAGCCAGAGTGGTGCGAGCGACCCGCCTGCGGCTATCTGAATAATTACTACGGAAAACTGTTTACTGTCCACTGATCACTGTTCACTGAAAACTAAGGACATCGCCATGACCAAAATCACCATCACCCAAACCCCCATCACCCAAACCGGCACCAACGCCATCATCCAATTCAACGACGGCCCCAGCCACCCCGTCACCGTGCAAGACCCGTTCAGCGCCAAGCAGGAAGCAGAACTGCGCTGGTATTTTGAGGAATGGCTCGCCTTTCCCTTCACCGGCCATGTGCGGGCGGGCAAGGCGGCGGCCAGTGTGAAAACATATGGCGAAGCGCTGTTTTCGCAGTTGTTCCAGGGGGAGGTGCTGACAGAATACAAAATGGCGCTTCGTTTTGAAGGGGGACTGTCCGATATGGTTTTTGAAGTGCGCGGCGACCCTGCTTTTCATGGCTTGCATTGGGAAGCGCTCAAAGACCCGCAGCAAAAGCGCCCCTTCGCTGTCGAATGTGTGTTCATCCGCCCCAACAACAACCCGCCCGCCATCCACATCCGGCCACAACCCTCTCCGACGCTGAATATTTTGCTGGTCAGTGCGCGGCCAGGGGGACGGCAGGACGTGGGCTACCGCACCATCTCCCGCCCGTTGGTGGAGAGCTTGCGCCAGAGCAGTCTGCGCACCCACATCGACATTGTGCGCCCTGGCACCTATGCCGCCCTGGTAGACCATCTGCAAACCAGCCGCAGTCAGCAGGGCGACGGCTACTACCACCTCATCCATTTTGACGTACACGGCAGCTTGCTCCCCTATGCCGCCTATCAAAAATTAGA
>JACSSI010000975.1 GCA_014879345.1 Anaerolineae bacterium
TCATCGGTTTCAACATCACGGCTGCGGTAGACCTGGAAGCCCATATCGGCCCAGATGGCGTAGATTTCACGCAGGGTTTGGGTGGCAACGTGCAGTCCCCCCTGCCGCTGCTTACGCCCAGGCAGTGTCACGTCAATGGCGGAAGCATCCATTTGCGCTTGCAGTTCAGTGGCTTTCAAGGCAGCCAACCGATTTTCATACGCTGCTTCCAGTTCGTTTTTGACTTTGTTGATGTGCTGACCGAATAACGGCCGTTCCTCCGCCGACAATGATCCAATCTGCCGCGTCATCAAATAGATGCTGCCTTTACGACCTAATGTTTCTTTATGCCAGGTTTCCAGAACGGCCGTTGTCTCCGCCTGTTTGAGTTGTTCAAGTGATGTTGTATAAAGTTCGTCTAGTTGTGCCAACATAATTGCTCACCTTCTTTATTGAGATTGGAGACTAGAGATTGGCGATTATTTGCTTGCTTCCAGATTTCTAATCGCCAGTCTCTAATCTCTAATTAACAGCCCAGAAGCATAACATATTCTCGAGAAAATAAAAAAGACGCGGTGGACACCGCTAAAAGCAAAAGCTGCGCGGTGGACAGACACCGTAAAACAAAAAAAAGACGCGGTGTTGGCCGCGTCTCTTTAGAATCATCATTGTTGTTCTCGCTTTTTCAGCCTCAAACAACCTCCTCCGCAAACACAGCCTCGGTGGCATTGGTAAAAAAGAAAAAGCTAAAAAATCGTTGTTGATAAAGTGTATTCATGGTGCGCACATCATATCACCTGTCAGGAAGCACGTCAAACCACATCAGATTTTCGTAAACAGTGCCAAAATCACTCATCATTTAATCCGCTTTTATGCTACAATCAAATCCATGGTAGTGGAGAGCCATCTACTTTGAACAATACTTATTTACCCGCTAACGGAACGAAAACGCCTCTGGTTTTTGTTTTGTTGCCAACAACATGGGAGACTCAAATGGACAAACAAACCTTAATCGATAACCTCAACAAAGACTTGGGCAATGAGTTAAGCGCCATCGCGCAATATATTACTTATGCCGCCAAAGCAACTGGCCCCTATCGCCCCCAATTGTCTCAATTTTTCCTGACAGAAGTGGCAGATGAACAGATGCACGCCCTTTTCCTGGCGAACAAAATTGTGGCCTTAGGTGGAGAACCTAACACGGTGGCCGCTCCTGTTCCTAAAGCTTCTACCAATCGGGAAATGCTGCAAGCGGTCTTGGCGGCTGAATTGCAAGCTGGCAAAGATTATACCCAACGCGCCGAAGAAGCGGATGCTTATGGCGATAAAGGGTTGGTTGTCGCCCTGGAAGATATGGTGCGCGATGAAATGGGTCATTCTGAAGAAACAGAACGGATGCTGCGCGATTGGCCGATGTAGATAGGGTAGTGCGTAGTGCGTAGTGCGTAGAAAACTGCGAGTTATTACGCTCTACACGCTGCGAAATAAAAAAGAGGCGCATCCAAAGTAGATGTGCCTCTTTTTTTATGCATTAAGAACGGCTTGGTTTTAGACCAGTTTCTCTTTGCCGCTGAGGAACTTGGTCGCAATTTGACCATAGAGATGACCGGTAACGGCCGTTAAATACGGGCTCATCAACAAACCAATAACCAGTGCCAAAATCTGGCCGACACAGGGGATGATTTGAAGAATCCCTAGTACCACACTCACCGCAAACCCAATACCCATTGTTACCAAAATAACAATCAAAATGTCAGCAATGCTATCACGGGCAATGCCGAATACTTCCCCAAAACGGAAAGTAGCGCCAAATTCATCATGCTGTAACACGTATTGAATGATGATGGCTGGGCTGATGAAGACCAGCGCAAGCATATACAAAAAGCCTAAACAGCCAATGATGAGCCCTGTTACGCCGAACAAAGCACCCATCGCATCAGGATTGCCACCGGAATCAGCGAGTGCGCCCAACCCACCTGTTGCTACCGTAGCAATACAGGCGATGATGAGAAACGGCAGCGTATAGACGAATTGAGCAATAAAGATATACAAGCCGTCCATGAACAATTTGCCCCAATCTTCCCATTCTGGCAGGGGCTTTTCCACACCATCTTTCACATTGCGGGTAATGCCAAT
>JACSSI010000976.1 GCA_014879345.1 Anaerolineae bacterium
CGACCGGGTACGGCGTGGCTGGCAGATGCGCCTGGCGCTGGAGCCGGATGTGGCGGTGGTGGGCACGACGGGAGAATTGGAAACGGCCGTTACCATCGCCGCCACCACCCAGCCCCACGTCATACTGCTCGACATCAAACTGCCCGGCATCACCGGTCTCAGCGGCATGGCCCAACTACGGCAGGCAGCGCCCCATTGCGCCATCATCATTGTGACCGTTTACGACAGCGAGACGAACCGGCAGCAAGCCCTAAGCGCTGGCGCCGATGCTTTTCTGAGCAAACAAGCCAATTTTGACAATCTTTTAGCACTCATTCGCAGGTTAGGCACACCATGAAAGAGATAATGCACAACCGCTCCCTATTACTGTTGGCCCTGGCAGAATCAGTTAGCAATATTGGCAACTGGATTACCATCATGGCGCTCTATGCCATCATTGTTTTCCACGGCGAGGGTAGCGTAATGGAAAGCAGCGCCATCATGTTGGCAGGACTAGGCCCCATGCTGGTTCTCAGTCCGGTTGCTGGCTGGCTCAGCGACCGCTTTGATCGCAAATGGCTGATGATTACCAGTCAGGTCATGTCGGCGCTGCCCATCATCGCCATTATCATTGTCGGCGAAGGGTTGGCTATCTACCTGCTTTTGGCGATTCAAACGGCTTTCGCCACCCTCATGCTGCCTGCCCGTCAGGCAGTCGTGCCCATGCTCGTGCGCAAGCAGCAGTTGACCCAAGCCAACGCGCTTCTGCAACAGATCAACAGCTTCGTCAAAATCGGTGGCCCCATCCTGGGGGGAACAATTGTCGGTCTGCTAGGAGCCAGAAATGCCATGCTTCTGGATGTGCTTTCCTTCGCTTTAGCGGCAGGGGTACTCCTATTATTGCCTTCCCTACCGCCGCCGCGCCAAAAAGCCGCCAACGATACGCCCGCCCAAACAAAAGCAGCAGAGCAGGTGGTAGAACCGTCGCCAGTGCCCTTGGAGACTTTAAGCATGGCCTTGCGCCGTTCGGCTCGGTTGCGCCTGCTCTTTCTTGCCACTTTCTTAGCCATTGTCGTCATCATGGGCTTTGACGTGCTTGGTTCCATCTACGTTCGGGATGTGCTATTGGCGGAGGAAGGTCTCTTCGGGGCGTTAATCGGGTTGGTGGGGCTTGGTTCCCTGCTCTCCGCTGGATGGCTCATGCTGCGTCGCCGCCAACAGAATCCATGGCAAGACTTGACATGGGGACTGGTTTTGCTGAGCGGCATTCCTCTATTCATGGCAGTTGGTTTCTGGGTCGGCAACCCGCAGGTGGCAAAATGGATAGCAGCATTCGCTGTCCTGGTGGGTGGACTGGGCAACGGTCTGGTCAGCGTCCAGGTGGGCACACTGCTACAGGTACTCTCGCCGCCAGCCTTGCTAGGACGCATGGGTGGCATCTTCCAAAGCACCATCACCGCCGGGCAGATGGCCGCCATCCTGGTCACACCGCTACTTGTCCCCGCCTATCTCTCCATTGGCTTATATTTCGCCTTGTCAGCCAGCGCCCTCATCCTGCTTGCGCTGGCACTTGTCACCACCTTGCGCCGCTTGCCTGCCCAAGAAGCGGAGAATGGTGTAGCAGAAGCACTTCCCGAATCATCTGCGGAGTTGAACGCTTGATAGATTGTCTCCAAGTAAATTGGGTGAAATGCGTAAAAGTCTATTCAAAAACCGCATGATATAATTCGCCATAAGATTATGGTTAGCCAGAGGAGTTCCCCATGAGTGGGACGCACCGTTCGGCTAAGCTCACGCTAAAGCCATGATGTATAAAAATTTGGCATCGAATTAACGCTAATTTACGCGAATTATTTTGCATTATCCAACAAAAATTCGCGGTAATGCTTCGGCGTTGCTCAGCACAGGTTCGGGACAATTCGATGCCATTTACGAAGGAGCACGAATGACGATTCGCGTTTTGCTTGTAGACGATCATACAGTTGTGCGGCAGGGATTGCGCATGTTTTTGAGCCTGGACGCAGAATTGACCATCGTTGGTGAGGCGGTTAACGGTGCAGATGCCCTGCAAAAAGCCCACGACCTCCAGCCTGATGTCATCCTGATGGATTTGATGATGCCTGTGATG
>JACSSI010000065.1 GCA_014879345.1 Anaerolineae bacterium
TCACCAATCTTTGCCCTCGTTGATAGGCATAATCTTCATGCACAATCATTGCCAGGGCATCGACAGGTTGTTTATTGACCAACACTTCCAACTTAACCAGTTTAGAGGGGCGATAACCAGAGAACTCATAGTCCATCGAGGCATATCCCCGCGTGGCGCTCTTCAATTTGTCATAGAAATCTACAATCATTTCGGCTAACGGCAGGTCATAAGTAAGCACGACACGGCCTGGGGCTGGGTAATCCTGGCTCACAAATTCTCCCCGTCTTTTCATCGCTAGATCCATAATCACGCCATAATACTCCTCTGGCGTAAACAATTGCACACGCATCCAGGGTTCTCGAATTTCCTCGATGGTACCAGGGTCTGGTAAATCGGCTGGACTTTCGATGACATTTGTTTCCAAAGTGTTTGCCATGACCACTTCATAGCGCACTGATGGCGCAGTCGCTACCAGATCGATGTCATATTCTCGTTCCAAGCGCTCTTGGATGATTTCCATATGGAACATACCCAGGAAACCGCAGCGGAAACCGAAATTCAAAGCATTGGATGTTTCTGGCTCGAAAACGAGGGAGGCATCGTTTAATTGCAGACGTTCTAGCGCTTCTTTGAGCAAACTGTAATCTTCACCATCAGTCGGGAAAAAGCCAGCAAAGACCATTGGCTTGACGGCTTCATAACCAGGCCATGGCTCGTTGGCAGGATTATCACGCAAGGTAATGGTGTCACCGACGCGACATTCACGTACTGTCTTCAGACCGGTAGCAATATACCCCACTTCACCGGCTGAAATTTCTTTAACTGGTTTCATGGCCGGGCTAAAGATGCCAATTTCAATGGGTTCTGCAACGACTTTGTTGGACATCATTTTGATCCAGTCCCGATCTCTAATGGTGCCTTCAAAAACTCGGACGTAGGCGATTACACCTTTGTAGGAATCATAATGGGAATCAAATACCAGAGCTCGCAGAGGAGTGTCTGTGGCGCCAGTGGGTGGGGGTACTTTTTTGACGATGGCTTCAAGCACTTGTTGAATGTTTTCGCCAGTTTTGGCACTGATGGGGACTACGTCTTCGGCTGGGATGCCGGTTAGATTTTCGACTTCTGTGGCGACTTCTTCTGGCAGTGCCGCAGGTAAGTCAATTTTATTGACGACTGGGATTAGTTCTAAATCTGCTTCAATAGCTAAGTAGAGGTTGGCGAGGGTTTGGGCTTCAATGCCCTGAGTCGCATCAACTACCAAGACGGCTCCCTCACACCCTTGCAGTGCCCGGCTAACTTCGTAGCCAAAATCAACGTGCCCAGGCGTATCAATGAGGTTCATCTCATAAGTTTCGCCGTCCTGGGCGTTATAGATCATGCGCACGGCAGAGGCTTTGATGGTGACGCCTTTTTCGCGCTCTAAATCCATGTTATCTAGTACCTGTTCTTGCATTTCACGGTCAGACAGGGTACCAGTCACTTGAAGCATTCGGTCGGCCAGGGTTGATTTACCGTGGTCAATATGGGCGATAATACAGAAGTTGCGTATGTTCTCTTGTTTCATACTATCAATTATAACAAAGGTATGCGTATGAAACAGGGGAAGATAGGAGGAGGTTTGGAAAACGGCCGTTATTGAAGCAGATGAGGCTTCCCGACCTCATCTACCTCAATATGCGGCTCCGATTAGTTGCCACCTAATTGTAGACAACCTGGTCTGTAAGACCCTCTACAAATTCTTCAAGGTTTTGACCAGAATTGCGCAACAAAGACGGCCGTTCTGTAACCAATGCAGAAACATCATCTGCCAACTCACTGCCACTATCAGTAATAACGATACTGCCTTGCCCTAGATTAAATGTCTTCAACAAAGACTTGACGCGCACATCATTTCGCAACACATCACCATTACGCCCCCCGGAAGGAAGCACAAGCCAGCAATTTT
This sequence comes from Anaerolineae bacterium, assembly GCA_014879345.1. Taxonomy (GTDB): domain Bacteria; phylum Chloroflexota; class Anaerolineae; order Promineifilales; family Promineifilaceae. Next base: position 1,931 of record JACSSI010000065.1, read on the forward strand.
GGTTGGGATCAAATGGCTTATCAGCTAAAGCAAAATCTGCTTTTATACCTACGCCTTGGTTACTAAAAACCAACTTATTAAAAAGACTTACGCTTTTAATTGGCAAGCCAGCCTGACGAAATTTATGAAGGAAAACAATGACCTCCAATTCGTCAAAACCGTCACCTATTAAAATAAACGTAGGCGTTCGGGTTTTCTTACTGTTTCGGTAAGGTAACGACATAATTAACCTCGTGATGCTCACAACTCACAAGTTGTAATATACTTTTGCTGGTATAAGACTTTAATTTAATAATGAGTATGTTAGCCAATTCCACAGCTGCTGCCTGAGCAATAAGCAACAAAATGGGAATCAAATGACCACGGTAATGCACCGTAATAGGTGTTGGTGGTTAACATAACTGCAAAAATCGCGATTACCAGAATTAAAGCCACAACGAGTAATAAACCTGTATTTTTCTTTGACATTGACATTTTTTTGTCTCCTCTTGATTTGAAATAGTTTTGAAATAACCTGAAATAAGCATACCCAAAAAAAAAGGAAATGATCTTTAAATCACCTGCAAGCTATCTTTAAATCACCTGTAATTTGACTGTAAATTGGCCTGAATTTGCTCTAAACTAGCTTTCTGATTTATCATCGTTGGTGAAAATGGATGAAAACGAAAAATTTCAAATGAAGTATCAAAATATTACGACAGACGATGTTTTAGAAGCACTCCGGGCCTGGCATGGCAAGGAGTCTGTTACTCATTGGCCGTTCTCTCAATTGAGATTGGGTTTGCAGTTGGTGGATGAAGAAGATACTTACAGCAGTATGGCTGGTGGGAAGCAAGCTGCAAGAAATCGTGCTATTTTGAATCGGGGTCTATATGTACTCAAAACACAGTCACCTGATTCAGAAGAACTGCTGCGGGAACGATTTGAACATCGTAGAGATGTTTTAGCGGTTGCCAATCGGTTGAATATTTCTGAATCTAGTATCTATTACCGTCAAAGACAAGCGATTAGCCAGTTGACAGAAATTCTTAACCGGTTAGAAGAGAATGCCAGTTCTGATTGGCGGAATCGGATGTACGCCAGGTTAGATTTGCCAACCTATTCAAGACTTGTCGGTGTTGATGAGATTTGTGATGTGCTTATGGATACGTTGCTGGGGGGAAATGACCACTTTATTGTGGCGCTTGATGGCCTTGGGGGAATGGGAAAAACCGCCCTGGCAGATAAAGTAGCCCGAAGCATTATCGGTCAATTGGGTTTTGAAGAAATTGCTTGGACGACGGCAAAGCAAACTCATTTATCATCATTGGGGAGATTGAAAATTGAAAGCGGGCGACCTGCTTTAACATTCCCTCTATTGATTGAAAAATTAGCTGATCAATTTGAAATTCCTGATTTACCAAATATGACACAGTTAAAGAGACAGCAGATCGTAAATAATTATTTGCGGGAACGTGCTTGTTTGGTTGTGATTGACAATTTAGAAACTGTTGCAGATTATCGTAGTCTATTGCCTGAATTACGTGCTAATCAGAATCCATCAAAATTTTTGTTGACCTCTCGCTTGCGTTTATTTGATGAACCGGGTGTGTATTCATTGTCGTTAAAGGAATTATCTCGTGAATCTGCTTTTGAATTGTTGCGAGAAGAGGCAAGTCGGACAGGATTTTCCACCTTATCAGATTCTACAAATGAAGATTTGCAGAAGATTTATGATGCAGTTGGTGGGCATCCATTGGCTTTGAAACTTGTAGTTGGGCAACTGCGTTTTCGTTCTTTGTCCAGGGTGTTAGATCGTTATGAAGTAGGTGGACAGAAAGGTTCAGACAAAATATTTGATTATATTTATCAAGAAATTTGGGAAACACTTGATGATAACAGCAAAATGATCTTGCTGGCCTTGTCACAGGCTAGTGAGATTGGTTTTACTTTTGATCATATTATGTCTATTTCTGGTCTTTCAGAGATGCATGTTGATCAGAGTCTGGAGAATTTAATTTTGCTTTCACTGGTTGATTTAGGGGGGAGTTTGCATGAAAGGCGTTATCGTTTACATCGTTTGACAGAAGTATTTTTACTCACCATGTTTAATTCATAATTCATGATGTCTCAGTCAGTTTCCTCACAATCAAAATGGCGGGAGATATTTGAAAGGCAGCAGCTTGCAAATGCCGAACGCTGGCTAGATATATTGGTTTCTGAAGGGAATTCAGCACATATTGTTGTTGAGGAGCATGACAACTTACTGCGAGCGTTAGAAGTTTCCTTACAGAAGAGCGAGACATTTGAATTAGCTTATGGCTTGATTGAGCAGCTTTTTCCTATTGTTTTTGGATATGGTGATTGGGATCGATGGATAATCTATTTGCAAGAAGCTATTGAGTTAAGTAAGGAGCTGAATAGAAGAAGTGAAGAAGCAAATTTGTTGAGTCATAAAGGTAATATTATGGCGCTCAAAGGAGATTATCAACAGGCTCATCTCCTCTATAATCAAAGTATTCAAATATTCGAACGATTGGAGGATAGAGCAAACTATGCGAGTGCGTTGGCTAAGCAGGCAACTGTTTATGATCTTCAAGGAAATCCAAAGGAAGGTCTGGCTATGCTTGAAAAGGCATCAGAGGTTTCACATGCTTTAGGTGACAAACGTGCTTTGATACAAATTAATTTATCTTTATCTAGTGCCTATCACAAATCAAGAAAATGGTTGTCCGGGGTGTCCGCAGCGCAATTAGCATATGAATTAGCAAAAAATCTCGGTGATTCGCAACTTGAGAATTTGGCATTATTAAATATGGTGGCGAATTATACAGAATTAGGGAATTGGGGAGAGGTAAACGATATTTCTCCAAAAATCGAGGAATCTCTGGTGGCTTCAGGAGATCTCAGTAAATTAAGTCAATTTAAAAATAATATGGGTATTGCAGCTTTTAATCAGGGGAAATATTATGTTGCTGAAAAAGCCTGGCAAGATGCTTTGCAAATAAATATGCAGATTAGCCAATCGGTTGAATTGGCAAGAAATTTAAATAATCTAGGTATGGTTTATACGAAATTGGGTGAAATTGATACGGCTGAAGACATGTTGAAGAAGGCGGCCGTTATTTTTGAAGAAAAAAATATCATGTTTGACTGGGCTAATACGCTTGATAATCTGGCTGATGTGTATGAAAGTCGGGGAGATTTGACTGAAGTTCGGAGGGTGTTGACGCTGGCTTTGTCACTGCTTTCAGATGATTCTTTGGAGCCGCATGTTCAAGGACTTGTTTCGATTATTAACGGCCGTTTAGCCAGCATTTCAAAGTAATTCCTCTTAAGTACTGCTTTATTCCTTTCTGGTTGCAGATAATTTGTAGTTGTTTTGCAGGTGATTTGCAGTTGGTTTCTACCTAATTGTGTTATGCTTGTCGTGAAGTCAAAACTTCCTTTTTTTAATCCTATGTAGTGGAAGTTTATACTTGAGAGGGAGCCGACACCTGAGTAGTATTGTTAGTTCCCGGTTCCCTCTCAATTATGCAAACTGCAAATTAATATGCTAAATAAAATAACAAAGTCACCGGAAATTTCACCCATACCTAACGCTCCAAGTGAAAACATGGAACAGTTGGGTCTTATGGCTAGCAGCATCGCTCATGATTTTAATAATCTGTTGACGAATATTATGGGCCACATGTCTCTTGCTTTGCTAAAAACACCCACTGATGATGCTTCTCGCCTTCATATTGAAAGAGCCGTTAAAACAGCTGAATATGCGGCTGCTTTGACTTCTCAACTGCTGAATTATTCCCGAAAAAAATCCTACTCTTGCTATCTTGAATATATCAACTTGAATGACATTGTCGTTGATGTTGTTGGTTTGGTTGAGGCAGTATTATTAACGGGTTTGAATATTGACCTAAATTTGAGTAGATCGTTACCGCAAATTGAGGCATCACAAACGCATTTGCAGCAAATTGTTATGAATTTGTTGATTAATGCTGCGGAAGCTATTGACGATCCGGTTGGGGGCGAAATCCGTATTTCGACAGGGAAATGTCAAAAGAGTAGTTGGCAAAACACATGCGGATTTGTTGATTTTGGCGAAATGCCTCCTGGAGATTATATCTTTGTTCAAATAAGTGATAATGGGAAAGGTATACAAAAAGAAATGCTTGGCAAAATTTTCGATCCGTTCTTCTCTACTAAACCTAGTGGCAGGGGATTGGGTTTATCAACGATAATGGATATTGTGCAATCGTATCATGGCTATATTCAAGTGAAGAGTAAGCCTGGGCGGGGAACAACGTTTAAGGTATGTTTTCCATACCATTTTGAAAACTTTTCACCTATTCATTGAGTGGCACGATAATTAAATATGGCAAATACAGTTTTAATTGTTGAGAATGAGCCGTTTGTTTTGGATGCGATGGAAGAGATTTTGTCCACCGTTGGATTTAAATCAATTTGTGTACGTGATGGAAATCGGGGGATTGATACATACAAAGAGCGTTCTGGTGAGATTGATATTGTTATTTTAGATATGAATTTGCCAGGGATGACAGGGTCTGAAGTGTATCGGGTGATGCAACAAGTTAATCCTAATGTGAAGGTGATTGTTTCTTCAGGTTATGATGAACTTGATGTGGTGGAAAGGTTGGGGGAGTCAAAGCCAGCTTCTATTTTGAAAAAGCCGTTTAATGCTCAAATGCTTCTTGATCAGGTTCAATCTGTGCTTTCTTCTTGATTTGCTGATACGTGATTAATTTTTTCTTCAATGATTTCTTGGCCGAGTAACGGCCGTTCCCCTACATTAAACCACGCTAAAAATTCAATATTGCCATCAGAGCCTTTTACAGGTGATTGCATTACATCAACAAAAGCATATCCGTTATTTTGCGCCCAGTAGATGATATCGTGCAGCACTTGTTGGTGAACGGCCGTTTCCTTGACAATGCCCCCTTTTCCCACCTGCTTTGGCCCCGCTTCAAATTGAGGTTTGATAAGTGTGACAATGTCTGCTTTTTTGATCAGCCATTTTTTTACAGCAGGTAAAATGAGCCTGAGCGAAATAAAAGAGACATCTATACAAACAAACGATACCTGATTATCTAGCGTTTCTAGATAACGGGCATTGGTGCGTTCCATAACTGCTACCCGCTCATCCTGGCGTAAATTCCAGTCCAACTGCCCATAGCCAACGTCAATAGCAAAAACTTTTGCCGCGCCATTTTGCAAAAGCACATCGGTGAAGCCCCCCGTACACGCACCAACATCAGCACATAAACGGCCGTTTACACCAATGCCAAACGTTTCCAATGCCCCCGCCAGCTTGAACCCGCCGCGTCCCACATAAGGCATCGGTGTCTTGAGTGTGATGTCAGCGTCATAGGGAACGGCCGTTCCCGCCTTATCCACACGTTTGCCATCCAAAAACACCTCGCCAGCCAAAATAAGAGCTTGCCCTTTTGCTCTTGTGGGGGCAAGCTCTTTTTCAACCAGCAATTTATCAATGCGAATTTTCTTTTGTGCCACAGAAAACCTTATGGGACTGGCGTATTCGTCGCCGTACTTGTTGCTGTACTGGTAGCCGTGGTGGTTGCTGTGCTTGTAGCTGTGGCTGTTGTTGTCGTTGTAGGCGTAGCCGTAGCTGTTGCTGTTGCCGTGGTAATTACAACAGGATTGATGGCTAATTGTATTTGGGCATTTCCGGTGCCTTCAAAATATTCCACAGTGACCTTTTGCGTGCCAGAAAGCTGTATATCTGCTTGATAGGTTTGTGGACTTGAAACTGTGTGCCATTCATCTATGATTGTGGTATTACCCACTTTCACCCGAACGCCATCATCCACATTTACTCTAAATCGGTACATAGCTGAACTGCCAAAGTTGTAATTCCTGAACCAGCGGATAGAGAAATTGTCAGAGGGAAGCGCACTTGGAGAACCCTGTTGCCAATTAAAATCAATCGTATTGTCCTGATTGATATACACAGGGGGCTGACCTAAATTATTGTTGGCATAATACTCGCCAATCCAGGCATTGCTTTGTGTTAACTGCCAGCCGACAGCAATGCGAGCATCCCCTTTATCTTCAAAATATTGCGTTTGGACCTGATGTTGTCCTCCAGACAGCGTGATGTTTCCATAAAGTACATTATTTGTGGCATTCGTCCATTGGTTAATCACAGTAGTGCCATCAACAAAAACGCGCACACCGTCATCACTAAAGGCATAAAACAAATAGTTTGCTCCGCTGAAATTGCCATTGTAGCGCCAGTTAACAGAAAAATTATCGCTATTAACTGGTGAACCTGGTGACCCAGTTCCCCAATTAAAAATCAAATAAATGTTGTTTATTGGGGATATAAAGTCTTCACGAGCCATGACAATTGGATTTTCTAAATTTTTATTATTGTAATAATCACCGCGCCAGGCGCCAGGAACCGGGGTAACTGATGCGGCGGCTGAAGTGACGGTAGCTGCCATTTGGGTAGCTGTAGCAGCGAATTGGGTGGCTGTGCCGGCGATTCTTGTTTGGGTAATGGCTTGCGTGGCAGTTTCAGCGATAGCCGTTTGGGTAGATCGGGGAATCGCTCTCGTGACAGTGGGTAAATTGGATGTGCCTCCAGACCCACCAGAAATGATGATTACGTTTCCGCCGGAAACGCCAGAGGCAGATCTCGTATTTATACCTGGGGCAACGGCCGTGTTTACAAACGTAGGTGTCAGGTATGGTGTGCCTGATGGTCGGGGTGTCCAGGTAGATGTCTCTGTGGGGCCTTGTGGGCCACCCGTGCTGCTGGGCGTGATGCTTGGCACTTCAGCAATGGCGGCTTGGGTTGGCAGGTTTTCTGTCGAACTGCTGCCTGAGGATGATTGTTGATAGACGAGTGCCAGGATTATGCAAGCAAAAAGAATCAATAATATGAGGGCAGCGATGAGCCAGATAGGCACACCACTGTTTGAATTTTGTGGGTTTGGGGATTGTGTTCTTGCCATAACCAGCCGCTCCTTTCTTGCCAAAACGGTACAAACACACTTTATGTATACGTGCTTTAGTTTACCATAAAATGGTCAACTATAGCTAGGAAATGACAATTAGCTCTGATCTAAACGATTGCGCCAATCCATAAATGCGTCGTTTAGGCTTTGGCGCAAGTGGATTTCTGGTTTCCAGCCTGTATCTTTTGTGAGTTTAGCATGGCTGCCGTATAGGCATGGGGTGTCAGATGGTCTCATTCGTTCTGGGGCGTAAGTGATTTCAACGGCCGTTTCCGCAGCATCAATGAGCGCATTCAACAGGTAGTGGATGGATACCGCCTGCCCAGAGCAAATAAGGTATGCTTCCCCAGGAATTCCCTTTTCGGCTAACAGTTGGTAAGCACGCACCACATCACGCACATCTGTGAAATCACGCCGGGCATCTAAATTACCGACTGACATGACAGGGGGCTGCTGCCCCAGCTTGATAGCCGCCAGTTGGCTGGCAAAATCTGGCACAACAAAACCCAAAGCCTGCCGTGGCCCGATGTGGTTGAATGGGCGTGCTTCTACCACAGGTAAATCATATCGTTGAGCGTAAACGGCCGTTAACAGTCCAGCGGCCACCTTACTCACCCCGTATGGATGGCGGGGCTGCGGCCAGGTCTGCTCAGTGAGTGGCAAATCTTCTTCAGAAACATACCCGTAGATTTCAGCGCTGGATACCACCACCACGCGCGGACGGCCAAACGCAATCGCCGCTTCCAACAAATTGGCCGTGCCGCCGGTATTGATGGCAATGGTTAAGGCGGGGTTTTGCCAGGAACGGGCTGGATAAGCCTGTCCGGCCAGGTGGTAGACGGTATCGGGTTGGGCTTGTTGAACGGCCGTTTTCAGCGAATCTAAATCGAGCAAATCTCCATAAATAGTGTGCAGTTGGGGATGTTCAGGCAAATCCTGGTGACTGGTCGCCGGGTGGGTTAGCGCGTAAATTTCATGCCCTTGCTCTAATAAAGAGTCAACGAGATGAGAACCGGCAAAGCCTGTAGCCCCTGTGATAAAAATTCGCATAGATAATCCTGTATGATAATTTCGTGACTTGCATTATACCTGATTGGATACCTGTGAGCAGTAGAGATTAGTCCAATTTTGCCTAACGTACTTTGGCATTAAGCAGTACCAAATTGAATCAATCTTAGCGCAAGACGCGCTTATCTTCTACCCGCTTTGTCACCTTGATATCGTCGAGATGTTCCAAAAGGGCGATGGCATATTTACGGCTGGTTTTAAGCAGATCGCGGGTTTGCGCGGCATCAATTTCACCATTTTTCTGCAAAAACTGGATAATTTGCCCTGTAAATCGTTCGTAATCTGGCGTTGCGTAGACCACATCATTGTTGATTTGCTTGAGTTTGCCCAAATCAAGCAGGGCAAAATAGACATCATCGCCAACGGCCGTTTTGCAATCCTTGACACTGGGTGAAACCACACCAGCCGCCGACATGCGCCGCAATAAATCGGAAACGGCCGTTTCCTGTTTGGCTGAAAACAAAATGTGATGGGCTGGTTGACGCAGCAGCGTGCCTTCCTCCACCACTAACCCGTCTGTTATAGCCGCCTGCACCAGCGGATTAAACACCGGTGGCAGCAGTTGCAGCCGGCTGCGTAACTCTTCACGCGGCATACCCAGCCGCAGCGGATTTTCTCGATGATACTGTTGCAGATATTTCGTGAGTTTATCCAGCAGTCCCTGCCAGCCAATGCGGGTTAGCACCTGTTTTTCCAGTGTGATGATTTGATCTTCGGTTTCCAGTTCAGCCAGAGCGGCAACGGCCGTTTCTTCATCCATTCCCGACTGTTTCAACAATTGGCTCGTGGTTGTCGGCTCGATGCGGCGTAACGTTTGCAGCAGCAGATCCGCTGGCGTGCCTTGCGCCAACGTTTCCAGCCGGGCTACCACATCAGCGCGGAAGCGGCGGTGTCGCCGGCCGGGATGCGGGTCTAGCACCAGACCACCGCCTAATGTTTCGCCCGGAGAGGGGCGGCGCAAAATGAAGCGGTCTCGGCGAGCCGTGGCAATCGGTTCCGTCAGCGCCAGTTGCAGCCAACCGGTTTCACCCGGATTGATCTGCTGTGCGCCTAAAATTCGGGTTCGCGCCAACACTTCGGCCGCGCCCACAAACAGTTTCACTTCCATATTGTGCTTCAGCGGGCCAGAAGCATCTGCCAGATGCCGGTAGGAAGCATCTAGCAAAATGGTGTGGCTGATGACACCAGGCGCCGCCACCACAAACCCTCGGCGCACATCATCCCGGTCTACACCACTGATGTTGATGGCGACACGGCTGCCAGGCAGAGCCACATCCAGCTTGGTTTTGTGCGTCTGCAAGCCGCGCACGCGCCCTTTTAACTCAGATGGTTGCAGTTCAACGGGATCACCAATACGAAAACGGCCGTCTAGCAGCGTCCCCGTCACCACTGTGCCAAAGCCAGACAAGCTGAACACACGGTCAACGGGTAAGCGGGGTCTGCCCAGGTCTGAGCGGGGTTCAGCGGCTGAAAGATGCTGCCACAACAGTTCCCGCAGTTCATCCAGGCCAGCGCCTGTTTTGGCTGAGACGGGAACAATCGGCGCTTTCGCTAAAACGGTGTCGGCCAGCGCTTCATGCAAATCCAGGATGACCAGTTCCAGCCAATCGGGGTCGTCAATGAGGTCGGTTTTGGTGAGCGCCACGATACCGCCGCCCACGTTTAGCAAGTCGAGAATGGCTAGATGTTCACGGGTTTGCGGCATCACGCCTTCGTCGGCGGCCACAACAAACAGCGCCAAATCAATGCCGCCTACGCCAGCCAGCATATTCTCGATGAAATCTCGATGGCCCGGCACATCCACCACACCGACTTCTTCGCCTGCGCCCAATTGCAGCCAGGCAAATCCGAGGTCGATGGTCATCTCCCGTTCTTTTTCTTCGCGCAAACGGTCAGGATCAATGCCAGTGAGGGCTTCTACGAGGGTGGATTTGCCGTGGTCTACATGCCCGGCTGTGCCGATTACATACATTGAAAGGCAGAATGTTAAAGGCAAAAGGCAGAATCGGTGTTTCTGATTTCTGCCTTTTGCCTTCTGATTTTAATTTAGTCTTCGCGGATAGGAACCAGGGCTGGTTGACGGCGGCGATTTGGATTTTGGTTAATCGCTTTTTCAACTTCTTCCAGCCACATGCGCGGCAGTTGCTTGAGCACATCTGCCTGTGCGGTTTGCACACGCCAAAGTGTGTCTTTGTCGTCGCCGAAAAGTTTGAGGCTTTCTTCTAGCAGGATAATTTGCTCACCCACCTGGCGCAGTTGGCGGTTGAGGGAAGACCAGCGTTGTTCAAGCTCCAGGTCGTAGG
>JACSSI010000977.1 GCA_014879345.1 Anaerolineae bacterium
TCCTATGGGCGAGATGATTGCGTTTGGGCATGTCAGTGGGGCGATCAGTGTGTATCAAGTGGATGAAAACGACGATTACACTCTTCTCCATGAAATCAACGCCGCCCATGATGGCCCGGTCAACACCATCCAATTCTCCCCCTTCTCCCCTGATGGCAGCCTGCTCGTTTCCGGTGGCGCGGATGGCATGATGCGCTTTTGGAACGCCGCAGATGGCACATCCATTTGGGACGTGTCCGCCCACGACAGCGGCGTGGAAGCCGTAACCTTTGCGGCCAACGGCCATGTTATGGCCTCTGGCGGCACAGACGGCTCCCTGGTGGTGTGGGCTGTGCCGACCGTGCCGCCATTTGAGTAGGGGCGACACGGCGCGGTAAAACCTAGACCAAACAAAACCCTGTTTGCCCGCGCCGTGTCGCCCGTTGAGGTAATTTACCCACCATCTCAGCGAGCGAGACAGGCGGAGATAAGGTTTTTCTTCGTGGCATATACCTTGCCCGCCTGTGTCGCCCCTACGAACTAATGCAAGCCCAGCACAATGCCCGCAATTGTCAGGTAAATAAAGAGGCCGGTGGCATCCACCAGCGTACTCATGGCCGGGCCAGACACCACTGTGGGGTCTACGCGAAACTTCTGCGCCAATAACGGTAAAATCGAACCCAGGCTGTTGGCCCATACCACAATCGCAAAAATCGCCAACGCCACCGTCAAGGCCACCCCGCTGCTCGTCCCCCACATAATCGCGCGGGGATAAGCCATCACCGCCATGATGGTTCCTAGCAATAAACCCACGCGCAGTTCATGCCATAACGGCCGTAAAAAGCCTTTGGAATCCAGTTCCCCCAAGGCAATGGCGCGGATAACGGTGCTGGTTGTCTGCGAACCGGCGTTACCGCCGGTGCCGATGAGCAGCGGAATGAAAAACGAGAGCGCCACCACCGCTTGCAGTTCCAGCTCAAAATGGCGCAAGACGCTGCCCGTCAATGTCTCCGTGATGAAGAGCAGCAGCAGCCAGCCAATACGCCGTCGTGCCACACCCAGCACGGAGGTATCCAGATACGGGCGGTCTAACGGTTCGGTCGCACCCAGGCGCTGAATGTCTTCCGTCGCTTCCTCTTCCAGCACGTCAACCACGTCGTCAATGGTAATTACACCTACCAGCAGCCCCGCGCCATCCACCACCGGCATCGTTAGCAAATTGTAACGAGACATGAGGCGCGCACATTCTTCCTGGTCTATACCCAGCGGCACAAAGATCACTTCCGGATCCATGATGTCGGCCAAAGAAACGCCTGACGGGGCGTTGATAAGCTGGCGTAAACTGACCTCGCCACACAACGCACCATGCCCATCGACCACAAAGAGGGTGCTAATGTCCTCATCTGGCTGCCAATCTTGCAGGGCGCTCAAGGCGTCGTCGCGGGTCATGCGCCGCCGCAGCGCCAGAAACTCGGAGGTCATGAGGCCGCCAGCGGTATCTTCGGGATGGAGCAGCAGGGGACGGATTTCTTCGGCGTCTTCCATGCCGTCCAGAACGGCCTGGGCCTGTTCCGGCTCCATGCTGCCCAACACGTCTACGGCGGCGTCCGGTTCCATCTCGTCTACAATGCGGATGGCGTCTGAGGTGGACAAGGCGGCGACGAGTTCGGCCGCTTCTTTCTCGTCCATTTCAGCCAGCATGTCGGCGGCGTCATCCGGCTTCATGCGCGGCAGCAGGCGCTGCTGTGACTCGTCTGTCAGCTCTGAAATGAGTTCAGCTTGATCGGGTGGATAAAATTGCTCAATCAGGGTTACGGCTTCAGAGACGTTTTGCATCTCCAGGGCGTCGCGCACTTGAGCCAGAATTTCTTCCAGGTTTGATTGCAACATGGTACACCTCCAGGGTTATTCCCCGGAGGCAAAGGGGATCTGTCAACCGGGGAAGTTTAGAATATTTGGTTAACAGGTTTGAGAGTCGGCTTATTGCTTTGACTGCCAGGCTCTGATGATTGGTTCACGCTATGCTCCATATATGTAACTGATTTTGTGCTTCTATTGCTGGGAAACGGCCGTTCTCGCCAAATTTCCACGCAGAATTGTATGCCCATCTACCAGATTTC
>JACSSI010000978.1 GCA_014879345.1 Anaerolineae bacterium
CCTTTTGACCCAGCCTATACTGGCTGATATTTTTCTCTTTTATCTTGTTAAGGTACAAAATTTATTGGTCTGACAACGTAGTATCTGTCAGGTCTTTACTTTACTTCAATCTCCAAAACTCGTCCCCACTCGCCGCGCACAATCAATCCAGGGATGATCCAGCGGCACCGTCTTCCGCTTACCTACCACATCCTCCAACGGCACCGCTTCCGCGCTGTCGCCGCGTGCCGCCACCATCACCCCGTAAATATCCTGTTCAATAAAATTGATACACGCCGTACCCAGCCGGCTGGCAAGCAGCCGGTCAGCCGAAGAAGGCGTGCCACCGCGCTGCACATAACCCAAAATCGTCACCCGCGACTCCAAACTCGTCAATTCCTCTAGTTGGCGCGAAATGCGGAACGTGCTGTCGTTAAACTGCTGCTCCAGCTTTTCCAACCGTTTTTTAGCTTTGGCCTTTGCTTTATCTGTTTTGGCGTTTTCCCGGCTGCTTTGCGCTTTGTGAAACGCCGCCGCCTCCTCCAGTGACAGCGCCCCTTCTGACACTGCCACAATGCTAAAACGGCTGCCATGCCGGCTGCGGCGGCGAATCGCTTCCGCCACAATCTCGATATTATAAGGGATTTCAGGTATCAGAATCACATCCGCACCACCCGAAATGCCAGCACCCAGCGCCAGCCAACCGGCATTATGCCCCATAATCTCCACCACAATAATGCGGTGGTGACTGTGGGCTGTGGAGTGCAGGCGGTCAATTGCCTCCGTAGCAATGCCTAGTGCTGTGTCAAAACCAAAGGTCGTGTCCGTCATTGCCACGTCATTGTCAATCGTTTTGGGTAAGGTGATGATGTTGAGACCTTGCTTGTGCAGCCGATAGGCGTTCTTTTGGGTGCCGCCGCCGCCCAAACAAATCAATACATCCAGGTTATGATTGTGATACACCTCCACCATCGCTTCTGTCATGTCCAGCGTTTGGCCGCCGATGGGCATTTTGTGCGGTTTGTCGCGGCTGGTTCCCAGAATGGTGCCGCCCGTCGTTAGAATACCGGACAACGCCTGTTCATCCAGGCGCATGGTGCGGTTTTCCATAAAGCCACGAAAGCCATCGCGGAAGCCGATGACGTTATAGCCAGCACGGTGTGCCGCCTTGCCCACGCCGCGAATTGCCGCATTTAAACCAGGGCTGTCCCCACCTGCTGTTAGAATGCCTACATATTTTGCCATGATGTTCTCCTTCATAAATGGGAGCGCGGTCTGCTAGACCGCAAAGGGCGGACAAGCTGTCCGCGCTCCCAGGTTTTTATTCATCTTGGTGCGCCCCGCTCATGGGGAACTCACCTCAGCGTTCCTTGAAAGATAGTAACAGCTTGCCCTTGCAGCAGCACGCGGTCGCCGATTACGGATACCCGAATCAAGCCGCCACGAGGTGAAGCCTGATAGGCTGTAAACTCTGTTTTGCCCAACTTGTCTGCCCAATACGGCCCCAGGCAGCAGTGGGCAGAACCTGTCACCGGGTCTTCATCAATGCCAGAGCCGGGCGCAAAAAAGCGTGACACAAAGTCCAGTTCGGCCGTTTCTGCCTGTGCCGTGACGATAATGCCGCGCACAGGCAAGGCGCGTAGGGCGACATGGTCGGGGGTGAGGGTGCGCACGGCCGTTTCTGATTCCACTTCCACAATATAATCAAACGCATTCCGACCCACGTACACCGGTTCTACACCGAGCGCTTTGGCTAAACCGGGTGGGATTTCCGATGGTGTTTCTGGTTTGGCGGGGAAGTTGAGCGTGATCCAGTTTTGGGCGAGAACGGCCGTTAACAGCCCACTCCTGGTATGAAAACGCGCTTCCGCCTCAGCCGCCAGCCTGCCCGTCTGCCATAATACATGGGCGCTTGCCAGCGTGGCATGGCCGCATAAATCCACCTCCACCGTAGGTGTAAACCAGCGCAAATCGAAGCCGTCAGCTTGCGGCACCAGAAACGCCGTCTCCGATAAATTCATCTCTGCCGCCACGGCTTGCATCCAACTGGCAACGGCCGTTTCCTGTAACAAACACACCGCCGCCGGATTCCCCGCAAACGGCTTGTCTGTAAAC
>JACSSI010000979.1 GCA_014879345.1 Anaerolineae bacterium
AGTTTTTGCTTCATCCCTTTGCTGAAGGTACCGGCCGCATCATGACGACGCTCCCACAAACCCAGCATACGCAAATATTTTTCAACCTGACCATCTACGTCTTTTACTTCATAGAGATTGGCAAAGATGGTCATGTTGTGCCAGGCGGAAAGTCTGTCATACATTCCTGGTGTTTCGGTGAGAATACCAACATTCCGGCGCACGTTCTGATCATTCTGGATGATGTCGTAGCCCATGACAGAAGCGGTGCCAGCGGTTGGGGCAATGAGGCTGGTCAACATGCGCACGGTGGTGGTTTTGCCTGCCCCGTTTGGCCCTAAAAAGCCGAAGACTTCGCCTTCCCCAATTTCCAGGCTAAGGCGATCTACGGCGAGAACTGTATCGAATTTTTTGGTGAGATTTTCTGTTTTGATCATATTATTTTACCGTTTGTAAACAGGTTTGGCGCATACGCAATTGCCCGGATGGTGTTTTATGTAAACTTACTGCGATCAAGTGATTCAGCGGTTGCTTTTATGGCTACTGGTTGCAGGGGGGCTGGTGGCGGTAGTGGCTCGAGTTCTGGTTCGACTGGTTCAGGTTCTCGCAGCCAGAAGATGATGCCGAGGCTGATGAGGGCAAAAATTGCGACAACCCCTTCAGTGAGGTAGGGATTTTCCCAATAGATTTGGACAAAAACGGCCGTTGCGTCCACCAATGCGTGCCAACCAATTGCCAACCACAGCCACCAGAGCTTGCCTCGAGTAAATACCTGCATCACCATCAAAGAAAGCGCCAGGTGTAAACAAAGGGCAAAGGCACGTTCCAAAGAACCAAGCATCCCCTCATACCAGGGCAGTGTCACCATCGCCTGAATTTGTTGATCCAGCAAGGTTTGCTGCTCAACCGGAACCAATTCACGCCAAAGCCCCTGACTCATGGCGGCTAAAACAATGGCGTTAATCAAGACCACGACACCTAAAATCATCGACTCCACACCGCCCCACCCAGAACCATACATCAAGCCACGTCCCCAGGTACGGGCATCTTTCGCCCAAAAACGATAGATAAGATAACGTGTCACTTCCTCAAACACGCCAGCCGACAAACCATAAAACAGCGACACAATGAGCAAGTTGATAACATCTGTGGTATCCGTTGGCAGCAGCGCCAACCGGTTTGTAATCAGCCAATTGAAGGGAATGTGAAAAATCTGGGAAAGGACAAAACCAGCCATCCCTATGAAAAACAAGCCCCAACGTGCCTGCCGCTGACGATGAATAAACCAGCCTAGCATCATGGGCATGGTCAGCATGAGGAGTCCGCTTAAGATAAAAGGCCAGAATTCGATCATATGATGATTCTATCATGAGTGGACGGAGGAGGTAAGGAAAAACGGCCGTTTCCAGCCATAAAAATTTTCCGTTAAAACTTTATAATCTATTGAGAAAAACGACAGCCTTAGACTATAATTCAATTAGTTTCTTCATTTAGCCAACCACGACCCACAACATCGGTCGCAGAACATCATAACATCGGAGTAGTCATACATGGATCAAACTGCCAACTCATGGCTAGGCAAACAAATTGGTCAATACCACATCCAATCCCTCATCAAAAAAGGGGGTATGGCCTACGTCTATTACGCTGTCGACCAGGCTCTGGAACGCCCAGTCGCCCTCAAAATCCTTTTTTCAGAACTAACTGAAGACCCCTCCTTCGTAGAACGCTTTCGCCGAGAAGCACGCTCTGTAGCCAAACTGCGCCACCCCAACATCGTGCAAATATACACCACCGGCATCACCCCGGAAGGGCAAAACTACATCGCCATGGAATACGTCAGTGGCGGCTCCTTGCGTGAACAACTGCAACACCTCAACATTCAGGGACATGTGCTGCAAACGGATGTAGCGCTCAACATGACCCGCCAAATAGCAGAAGCCCTGGCCGTCGCCCATCGCGCTGGCATCGTTCACCGAGACATTAAACCCAGCAACATCTTGCTCCGCGCAGACGGCACACCCGTGTTAACAGACCTGGGCATTGCCAAAATCCAAAGTGAAACAACCCTCACCCGCGTAGATGAAATCGTAGGCACACCCTACTATATGT
>JACSSI010000980.1 GCA_014879345.1 Anaerolineae bacterium
GCAGAACGGCCGTCTAAAATGGCTTCAATTGCCCCGCGAGAACCTGGATACCCAAGCAGTACAGCAATCGCCTTCATTACCAGGCGTTCATCACGGCTCAACCTTTCTTCGATTTCATCCATCAAGAAATCTTCAACATCTTCTGTTTCACCGAGATTTTGAATGAGTTTTTCTGGATTTGTGGTGCTGAGCAGCAAATCAATGGCCAAAGTTAATAACTGGGCATTCCCACCGGTGTAATTATGGAGTTGCTCTGTCAGGTCTGGCTCAAGAAAAATATCATTTGCTTTAAGCAGATGGCTTACAGCCTTGACACTCAATCCTCCAAGTCCTTGAACAGAAGAACGGCGTACAAATTCCGGTATTTCCCGAGACGTGATGATGATTTTTATTTGCCCACCTCGAATCAATGGATCCAGCCTTTCTACCAGTCGATTGAGCAGCGGATCCTCTTGGGCAAACTGGAAATCATCTAAACAGAGTAGATAAGGCTGTCCTTGCAACTGTTGAATGAGGTAATCAAAGAGCATGCCGGGTGGTGGTAATTTGCCATTGGTTACTTTTGCTGTTTGCAACATACGCCACATCTCTTCCTGCCCATGCCATGCCATAAACCCAGCGAGCCGCCATACCAGTACATCGACACCTTCTCCTTCATGAAAAGCGTGCCAAAAGACGGAATCTGGATTGGCGAGCCGTTTAATGAGTGAAGCAGCTAAGGTCGTTTTGCCAACCCCAGCCATACCGCTGATAACAGCCAGTCCAGATTCTGCTAATCGTAGTTGAAAGTGATCGAGTTCTTGCTCGCGTCCCACTAACAAGGGTACATTAGGTGGTTTTCTAGGAGGGGGTGGTGGCGTGATTTCAGGTGCAGCTGGCACGTTAACAATGACATCACCGGCTACGTAACCTGTGACAACGACATCACCGGTAATCTTGTCGCCTGCGACTTTATCACCCCCGAACTTGTCGCCGAAAATATTATCTCCATACACGGTGGTATTCTGATTTAAAGGTTCGTGATTTGGTTGTAACTCCTCTGGCACGATACTTCTCCTCTTCTTTTTGTTCCCTATGTTGAATGAATAGATATACCTGGCATGGATGCCAATACCGCTTCTCGACACAAAATATGCTATTTAGCCGACAAAAACCAAGAGATTTTTTGCGAGAAAGTAATTGGGTTTGTGAATGGTTACTGGACAACCCTTCACAAAATAAAGCATACGATATTGGACAAATATAGTCAACATTTGTAACCTATCATAGTTATCTTAAGAAATGTCTTTAGCAATTATTTACGGGCTCGTAGGCGTGCCCTGCACCGCGTTAACAAAATTTACCTATTAATTATTTGGATTTCTGTTGTTTTCATCCTCAAAAACCAGTATCATCTTCTTTGAAGAGTAGAGTACTACCCACTTGGTAAAAACAATGGATTCCCTGGCTGCATTCCTCCCGATTGACCGTCGTTATGCACTGGCTGCTGATCAGCCGCTGCCGGATCGTGTTAATGGGGCGGTGTTGTTTGCGGATATTTCAGGCTTTACCCCGTTAACGGCCGTTCTGGCTAAAGAACTAGGCCCCCATCGCGGTGCAGAAGAACTTTCTCGTCAGCTCAATCGAGTTTTTACAGAACTCATCGCTGCGGTGCATCGGTATGGCGGCAGCGTTATCACCTTCAGCGGCGATGCCATCACCTGCTGGTTTGACAATAGTTTAAGCAGTGACCACACACCGGCGGATTTGGCGTTGGCTTGTGGCCTCACTATGCAGCAAGCCATGGCCGACATGGCCGATATAAAGACGCCCAATGGTACCCAAATTTCTTTGGCGTTAAAGGTTGCTATTGCCACCGGCCCGGCTCGTCGTTTCCTGGTTGGCAATCCAGATATGCAAGCGATGGAAGTGTTGGCAGGCGAGACTCTGGACCACATGGCAGACGCGGAATCTACTGCCAACAAAGGAGAAATCGTTCTTACCTCTGATACTTTGAAATCATTGACAACATCCCCGCTTATCCGTGAACAGCGAACGAGTGTCACTGGGTTCCACATCACCATCATCAACACGGCTACTCCCATAT